>JAJZZR010000313.1 GCA_021797465.1 Pseudomonadota bacterium
CGCACGGCCATGGGTGTACAGTACAATAATTTCCGGTCCCGTGGAGTGGCGCCCGATGTGGAACAAGACCGACCCGGAAGAGTCCTTCCGAAACAAAGTCATTTGGGGAGCGGCGGGCGTTGTCGCGGCCGCACTGATCGGCGTAGGAATCTACTACCGCATGCGCGCGCCGCAGCCCGCGCCGGCGGCGGCACCACCGCCCCAGATGGCGGCGCAGCCCGCGCCCACCCCGCTTCCGAGCAGCACTCCGCAGGCGCCGGCGATCCAGCACCCCATCCCCGCGCAGACCGCCAAGCCGCGCGCGGCGCCTCTGCCGCCGCTGAATCACAGCGATGCGATGATGGTCGCCGCGCTGAATCGCCTCATCGGCCATCCCGCCGTGGCGCGCTTCCTGGTGCCGAAGAACGTCATCCGGCGGATCGTCGTCACGGTCGACAATCTGCCCCGCGCCAAGGTGTCGGCTCATCTGCGCCCCGTGAAGGCCACACCGGGCCAGACCATGGTGGATCGCCAGGGTGGCGTCACGACACTCAGCTCGCGCAATTTTGCGCGCTATACGCCGTTCGTAGCGGTCGTGAGCCGGATCAACGTCAAGGCGCTCGCGCGGCTCTATTTCCGTCTCTATCCGCTGTTCCAACAGGCCTATGAAAGCCTGGGCTATCCGCACAAGTATTTCAACGACCGCCTGGTCCAGGCGATCGACAGCATGCTTGCCACGCCCGCGCTGAGCGCGCCGGTCGATCTGGTGCGTCCGCATGTATTCTGGCAGTTCGCCGATCCCCAGCTCGAGGCGCTGCCGGCCGGACAGAAGCTGCTGATCCGCATGGGTCCGCGGAACGCGGCGGTCATCGAGGCGAAGCTGCGCCAGTTCCGGGCGCTCATCACCAAGATGCCGAACTAGTAAGGCGCCGCTCAGCCGGCCCGATCGAGCTGCTGGCGCAGCTGCGCCAGGAGTTCCCCGTGCACGATCGGATCGAATGGCGCGCCCGCCTGCCAGTCGTACGCCCAGGGATGCGCCGTGCGCAGCGCTTCGGGCTCCCCCGCATAGCGGGGTATGACGTGCGCGTGCAGCGCCGGCTCGAGGTTGCCGAGCATGGCGTAGTTGATGCGCAGCGCCCCGGTGACCGCGAGCACCGCATCGCCGAGCCGCGCCAGGTCAAGCAGGAAACGCGCGCGCCCGGGCGCATCGAGCGCATTCAGGCTCGGCACCACCGGATCGGGCAGCAGCAGCGCGTAGCCGCGCAGAAACTGCCGCTCCCCGAGAATGGCCCAGCCCGACGCCAGCCGGCCGATGACCCGCGGCTCGACTGCGGCGCGCGCCGCCTCGACCTGGCGGTGAATCGCGGTGTCCCGGCTGCTCAGCATGCGACGCCCAGCACGCGCAACGCGCCGACCGTGGTCGTGTACCCGGTATGCTCGATCGCCTGCCAGCCGCGCCCGCGCGCGGCCTGGACGTTCTCGGCCCGATCGTCGATGAACACTGTCTCGGCCGGCTCCAGGGCGAAGCGCCGCTCCGCCTCGGCGTAGATGCCTGCCTCGGGCTTCATGACCCCGGCGAGAAACGATGGCAGCGCGCCGTGGCCGATGCGGTGCAGGCCGTACTCGTGCGACAGATACGCCCAGTGCAGATCGCCGATGTTGGACAGCAGATACACTCGGTAACGCTCGCTGAGCTCGTGGGCCAGCGCCACCATCGCCGGCTGCAGCTCGAACATATCGACCCAGCTAGCGTGCGCGGCCGCCAGATCCATCGGCTGAGGCGCGAGCTGCGCGAACCGCTCGAGCAGCTCCCGGCCGGAAAGTCGACCGCACTCGTGCTCGTGCAGCGCCACGCGGTTGAGCACCGAGTTCAGGTCGCGGGCGTCCGCCCCGTGCGCGCGCAGAAACTGCAGAAACCGCTCACTGTCCAGGTGCACGAATACCCAACCGATATCAAACACCACGTTGCGCATCAGACGATCTGGTCCTGAGATTCTCGCGCGGCACGTCACAGCGGGAACGGCATCACCATCCCGGCATCGCCCGGCGTCAGGTTCACCGCCACGACGGTCGCCTTGGGAAAGAAATTGAACTCCGAGGCGCTCGCCCAGGTGTACGCGCCCATGGCGCGCCCGACGATCAGATCGCCCGCTTCCAGCTTCGGTAGCATCAGATTCTCGGCGATCACATCGATACTGTCGCAGGTCGGGCCGGCGAGCACCGACGGCAGCCGCTCGCCGCCATCTTTGAGCGGCTCGACGGGATAGCGGGCGTGATCATACAACTGGCCGCTGTAGGAGCCGTACAACCCGTCGTCGAGGTAATACCACCAATGACCCTCGCGGCGCGCACGGCCCATCACTGAGGCGACACCAATCGCCGCCGGCCCGACGATGAAGCGGCCGGGCTCGGCGATCACGCGCACGCGCTTGGGCAGATCGGCGAGCGCGGCGCGCAGCGGCTCGCAGAATCGCCCGATGTCCTGCGCCGGCTGCGCGTAGTCGATCGGAAACCCACCGCCGATGTCGAGCGTGTCGAGCATCCCGAGCTTGCGTCGCCTGCCGGCGGCCATCAACGCCGCGCAGGCGTGAATCGCTTCGACGTGCTTGGCGGAGTCGGCAGCCTGGGAGCCGACGTGGAACGATAGCCCACGCACGGTGATGCCGAGCTCGGCGGCGAGCCGTGCCAAGGCCAGCACATCCTCCGGATCACAGCCGAACTTGCGTGACAAGTCGCACACGGCCCCGG
>JAJZZR010000431.1 GCA_021797465.1 Pseudomonadota bacterium
GCACGTTTCCGCCAGCGGCGCTTCTACGCCGCCGGCACTCACAAGACCTTGGTGCACGTTCTTCCATCCCAAGAATTGACGCATCCAGCGTGCACTGCCAAATCCCTATTAAGTCTGTGCATTTTTAAGGGGTGGGAGTATACCGTGCACGTTAACGATTTGAAACAGGTTCCGGAGCCTCCGAATGCGCGAAGCGGATGGTCCCCGGCGTGCTCTGTTCGCGCAGCCTGGCGAACTTCCCTGTCTCGCGCTTGTGAGGGCATCCCCCTTCCATTACCCTCTCGCGCGCCATGAAGGTTACGATTTTCGGCTCGGGATATGTCGGTTTGGTGACGGGCGCCTGCCTCGCCGAAGCCGGCAATCACGTCGTCTGCGTCGATGTCGATGCGGACAAGATCGCTTGCCTGAAGCGCGGCGAGGTGCCCATTCACGAGCCCGGACTCGATGCGTTGCTGCGTCGCAACGCCGAAGCCGGCCGCATCGAGTTCACCACCGATGCTCTGCACGGGGTGAGCCACGGCCTCTTTCAGTTCATCGCGGTGGGCACTCCACCGGACGAGAATGGCTCGGCGGATCTGTCGCATGTGCTCTCCGTGGCCCAGGCCATTGCCAGGCACATCAGCCGCTATACGATCGTGGTGACCAAGTCGACGGTACCCACCGGCACCGCCGATACAGTGCGCCGGCAGATCGAAGCCACGCTGCGGGAGCGGGATGCGGCGATCGAGTTCGACGTGGTCTCCAACCCCGAATTCCTCAAGGAAGGCGCGGCGATCGCCGACTTCATGAAGCCCGACCGGGTGGTCGTCGGCACCGACAATCCGCGCACGACGGAGCTGATGCGCGAGCTGTATGAGCCGTTCACCCGCAATCATGACCGGCTGATCGTGATGGACATCCGTTCCGCGGAGCTGACCAAGTACGCGGCCAATTCGCTGCTCGCCACCAAGATCAGCTTCATGAACGAGCTGGCGAACATCGCCGAGCGCCTGGGCGCGGACATCGAGAAAGTCCGCATCGGCATCGGCTCCGATCCGCGCATCGGCTACGGGTTCATCTATCCCGGGGCCGGTTACGGCGGCTCGTGCTTCCCCAAGGACGTCCAGGCGCTGATCCGCTCCAGCCACGAGGTCGGGCACGCGCCCAGGCTCCTCGAGGCGGTCGAGGCGGTGAACGCCGAGCAGAAGCAGGTGCTGTTCGAGAAGATCGCGGTCCATTTCGGCGGCGCGCTCGAGGGGCGCACCGTAGGGCTCTGGGGCCTCGCCTTCAAGCCCGACACCGACGACATGCGCGAGGCCTCCTCGCGGGCCCTCATGGAGCGGCTCTGGGCGGCCGGCGCGCGCGTTCGGGCCTACGATCCGGTGGCCGCGCAGGAAGCCCGGCGGCTCTATGGCGAGCGCCCGGATCTGACGCTTGTGCGCACGGCCTACGAGGCCGCCGAGGGGGCCGACGCGCTGGCCATCGTCACGGAGTGGAAGGAGTTCAGGAGCCCGGACTTCGAGCGGCTGCGCGAGCTCTTGAACACCCCGGTGATCTTCGACGGCCGTAACCTGTATGAGCCGCACATCGTCGAGCGCTTCGGCCTGGCGTACTACGCCATCGGCCGCGGCCGCTTGATCCACACCCAGACGTTCTGATCCTCAAGGCGCACCCCATGCTTACGCCTGTCATTCTCTCCGGCGGCGCCGGCACCCGGCTCTGGCCGCTCTCGCGCGAGCTGTACCCCAAGCAGCTGCTCGCCCTGACCGGCGAGCGGACCCTGATCCAGCAGACCGCGCTGCGGCTCGAGGGCCTCTCCGCCGCCGCGCCGGTGGTGGTCTGCAACGAGACGCATCGATTCCTCGTGGCCGAGCAGCTGCGCGAGATCCGCATCGAGCCCGCGGCCCTGGTGCTCGAGCCCGTCGGGCGCAACACCGCCCCCGCCATCGCGCTCGCCGCCCACGCGGCGCTCAAAGCGGCGGGGGGCGCCGATCCGCTGCTGCTGGTGCTTCCGGCCGATCACGTGATTCGCGACGTGCCGGCGTTCCAGAAGGCCGTGCGCGCGGCTCAGGGACCGGCGGGCGCGGGCAAGTTGGTGACCTTCGGCATCGTTCCGTCGAGCCCCGAGACGGGTTACGGCTACATCCAGCGTGGCGCGCCGCTGGGGGACGCCTACACCATCGCCCGCTTCGTCGAGAAGCCCGATGCCGCCCGGGCGGAGCAGTTCGTCGCCTCCGGGCAGTACTACTGGAACAGCGGCATGTTCCTGTTCCGCGCCCGGCGCTACCTCGAGGAGCTCGAGCGCCTCGCCCCGGAGATGGCTCGGGTCTGCGCGGCGGCGTTTGCCGCGGCCCGCGCGGACCTGGATTTCACCCGCATCGAGCGGGAGCGGTTCGCGGCGTGTCCGGCCGATTCGATCGACTACGCGGTGATGGAGAAGACGGGTGATGCGGTCGTCGTGCCGCTCGATGCCGGCTGGAGCGACGTGGGCTCCTGGGCCGCCCTGCATGCGGCCTGCGAGGCGGACGCGCACGGGAATGTCACGCGCGGCGACGTCATCTGCGAGGACTCCGAGGGCTGCTATCTCTATGCCGAGAGCCGCCTGGTCTCGGCCGTGGGACTCAAGGATCACGTCGTGGTCGAGACCAAGGACGCGGTTCTCGTGGCCCCGAAGGAGCGGGTGCAGGACGTGAAGAAGCTCGTGCATCGCCTGAAGGAGGCCGGGCGCTACGAGCACA
>JAJZZR010000145.1 GCA_021797465.1 Pseudomonadota bacterium
TCGGCCCTGAGAGCCCTATCGCAAAGGCCCTTGAGCGCCTCGGAAATGCTACCCACGCCCGTGATGCGGCAGCCAAGCAAGAAAGAATGCTTTGAGGGGCGCAGTTTGGCCCAGGTACACGGTCGGTCGATTTTCGGCCAAATTCCCGAACGGATCGAGAACGGGCATCCGGCCGCCATTGAGTCGATCGACAAAAACCCATGTTGCGCAAACGATCGTTTGTACGGCATCCGAACGACCCAAGACGGGACAAGGGATTACGCCGCGCAAAAGTCGGTTGCCAAATAGACCTGAAAAGCAACTGAATAACGCAACGAAGCCAGTCCTGATCGGCTACGCCTGGGTATCCCGGGCCGAAGGGCAGGACCTCGCCCCTCAGGTCAGCGCCCTGGAGGCGGCGGGCTACCGGCGCATCCATGAGGAACGCGCCTCCGGCGGTCGCTGGGACCGGCCGGAACTGACGCGCCTGCTCGGCCGGCTCACTGCGGGCGATGTGCTGGTTGTCTGGAAACTCGACCGTCTGTCGCGGTCTCTCAAGGATCTTCTGCTGATCCTGGAGCGCATCACCGCCGCTGGCGCGGGCTTCCGCTCTCTTACCCGAGTTTAACAGTAGAACGGCATCCGTTCCTGCGGGGGGATAATAAGCCATTGATTTAGACTAAGTTTTTCTGACGAGGCGCCGCTCTGCCAAATGGCGTGGTGCTAAATTATTCCGATCGGAACCCTTTAATGCTTGACGAATAGGCGTCCGTCTGAATGCTAGTGCCATGTTCGTCCGCGAAAAGCGCATCGGTCCTTACACCTACGTCTACCTGGTCGAGACCGTCCGCGAGGATGGCAAGACCAAGCAGCGTATCATCCGCAATCTCGGCCGTAAGGAAGACATCGAACGCAACGGCGACCTCGACCGCCTGGCGCGATCCGTCGCGCGTCTTGCACAGCGCGCGGTGATCATCTCCCTGCTCGACCAGAGCGAGACGCCGGTTCCCACCTGCAAGCGCATCGGACCGCCCTTGCTGTTCGAACGGTTGTGGCGCGACACCGGCTGCGGTGCGGTGCTGCATGAGCTGCTCGCCGGACGCGGCTTCGAATTCTCTGTCGAGCGCGCCGTCTTCCTCACCGTGCTGCACCGACTGATGGTCTCCGGCTCCGATCGTGCCTGTGAGCAGTGGCGAGAGGACTACCGCATCGACGGCGTCGGCGCGCTGCGGCTTCATCATCTCTACCGCGCCATGGCCTGGCTCGGCGAGGAATTGCCCGCGGCGGAGCAGGCGGATCGGACCCTGGTGGCGCGCTGCATCAAGGACCTCGTCGAGGAGCGGCTGTTCGCCAGGCGGCGCTCGCTGTTCACCGATCTCTCGGTCGTGTTCATGGACACCACCTCGCTGTATTTCGAGGGTGCGGGTGGCGAGACGCTCGGTGAGCGCGGTCATTCCAAAGACTATCGGCCGCAACTGAACCAAATGATCGTCGGCGCCATCATTGACCAGGAGGGAAGGCCGGTCTGTTCGGAGATGTGGCCAGGCAACACCGCCGACGTGACCACGCTGATCCCGGTGATCGATCGGCTGCGCGCCCGCTTCGGCATCGAGCGGGTCTGCGTCGTCGCCGATCGCGGCATGATCAGCGCCGACACCATCTCTGCCCTGGAGGCGCGCGGCCTCGAATACATCCTTGGCGTGCGCGAACGCAACGCCAAGGAGGTTCGCGATGTGGTGCTGGCCGACCCGGCGCCGAGCGTGCCCCTGGTGATCCCCCACCAGGGGAGGGCGGATACCGAGTTGGAAGCCAAGGCGGTGATGCTCGGTGATCGCCGCTATATCGTCTGTCGCAACCTCACCGAAGCCGCACAGGCGGCCCGCACCCGTGCGGCCGTCGTCGCAGCCCTACGCGCCAAGCTCAAACAGGGGGACAAGTCACTGGTCGGCAACAGTGCCTACCGGCGCTACCTGAAGACGCCCGACCAGCAGCACTTTGCCATAGATGAAGCCCGCGTCGCCGAGGAGGCCCGCTACGATGGGCTCTATGTGCTGCGCACCAACACCCAGATGTCGCCGCTCACGGTGATGCGCCGCTACCGCGATCTCCTGGTCATCGAGCAGATGTTCCGCTCGGCCAAAGCGCTGCTGGCGACCCGGCCGATCTATCACCAGACCGATGCGGCGATCCGCGGCCATGTGTTTTGTAGTTTTTTGGCCCTCGTGTTGCGCAAAGAGTTGGAAGAGCGATTGGCAGCCGCGCAGATGAAACCGGAATGGCGCGTGCTGCTCGCCGATCTCGATCGCCTTCAGGAAATCGCGGTCGAGCAGGACGGCAAACACTTCATCCTGCGAACCCCTGCGACCGGCGTCGCCGGCAAAGCGTTCCAGGCCGTTGGCGTGGCACTGCCGCCGAACATCCGCGACGCCGCTCCCCAGCCAACCCCCTGATCATCCCTCTCCGGGCAAACGTGGTGCTAAGGACCCGCCGCGCGCCCGTAACTCACTGACGATCAAGAGGTTTTGAGAACTGGCTGTTAAAGGGGTAACCGCACGATTTGCTCAAAATCGTACGCTAAGCGCCGGTTCGTTCAGTGCGTAGCTAGGGGATGCACGCTCAGCCCCTCGGAATTTTTGATTGTAACAGCCGGCCGGCGTCAGTCCTTCCAGAAGTCATTGAATCGGTTTGATGCCAGATGTGTGTAGACGACGGTGTGCTGGATGTTCCGGTG
>JAJZZR010000543.1 GCA_021797465.1 Pseudomonadota bacterium
GAACGCGTCGGCGGGCACCAGAGACGGCTCGACCCCGTGCCGGCGCAGAGTCGCGGCGACCCGCGGCCCCACCGCCGCGACCAGGGTGCACCGCAACGCCGCCCGCGCGGCCTCTTCGGAGGCCACGGCGATCAATCGCTCGACTTGCGCGGAACTGGTGAATGCGATGGCATCGATGCCGCCGGCACCGAGCTGCGCCAACAGTGTGCGGACGGCCTGGTCGTCAGCGGCATCCGCATACACGTACGGTGCCACGATCGCGACCTCGGCGCCCGCGGTGCCGAGGAAATCGATCAACGGACGATTCGGTTCGGTGCCGTAGAGTTGTACGGCCACACACCGTCCGCGCAGATCGAGCGAGCGCAAGACCGCGATGACTCCCTCCGTCGTAGGCACCTCGGCGGCGATGTCGGATTTCGTCCCGAGCTCGCGCAAAGCCTTGCCGGACTTCGGGCCGCGGGTGATGGCCCGTACGTTGCCGAGCGCTGCGCGAAATGGGGCGCGCAGCGTCGGCTCGTGCCGCTCGATGCACGAGAGAATGCGCTGTAGTCCCTCCCCGGTGAGCAGAATCAGGTCGTCGAATTCGCCGGCCACGAAGCGGCGGCACCACGCAAGCACCGGCGCGGGATCAGGCGCATCGCGAATCGCCACCAGCGGACAGCGGATCACTCGCGCGCCGCGCCGCTCGAGCAGCGCGGCGAACACTTCGAGCTCACGGCTCTCGGGCACCGCGATCGTTCGGCCGCTGAGGGCCTGGTTAGTCATGGCCGCCGATATTACCGGCAGCCGGTGCAGCGTGCCGTCGCGCGGATTTTTTCCGCCCTCAGCGACCCGGGCCTCGACGGGCCGTGGACGCGGTGCGCGTTGGGCCGTTGAGGGAGTCGGATTCCCGCAAACGCGGTGGAATGGGCGAGCCGCGGGGTAAACGCCGGCGATCGCGCCGACGCTTGACGCGCAGGGCTATTATCGATCGAATGCCGGGTTGATCGCGCTCGGCCCGGGACATTCCGTCGAACGGTTTGCGCCGCGGATTTGCGTGGCCGCAATGAACCGTGCGGGCACAGCGGGCTCTAATAATCTGAATCTGATGGACTATACTCGATGCCATGGTACCGAGCGGCCAAATCAAGCACGTTGCGCATCAGATGACGGTTGTCCTCGCGCGCGTGCCGCTTACCCGGGATTCATCGTCTGGACCGGGCTTCCAGCCGCACTAGTGTGATGATCGGTTCCGCAACTATCGGCAAACCCGCGAGCGTCGGCGCGTAGCGACATGAGACTCTGCGAACGCGCAATGAAAATCTTTGCTGCGACCCGCTGGGTCGGCATGCTGAGCGCGCTGGCGGCGCTGGCGCTTTCGGCCTGTGCACACCCGTCCTCGAATCAGACGGCCATCCGGGCAAAGCTGCTGGCGGCCCAGGTGAGCCAACTGGGCGCGCAGGCGAGGCAACTGGCCGACCGGGCGACACGATCGGCCATCCGCGCGACAGAGCCGACGGTGCTGGCGACGACGCCGCAGCGCCCCGGTCTGCGCAACACGTCTTCCGGGAACGCCTGCCCGTCCGCATCGTCGCTGGTGCCGCCGTCGAACCCGATTGCGCCCCTTCCCCGGGGTTGCGTGCGCAGTCTCGCGCGCCGCCCGCGCCGCATGTTTCGCGACATCGAGCGGCGCACGTTCGACTACTTCTGGGACACGGCCAATCCGTTCACCGGGTTGAGCCCCGATCGCTGGCCGTCCCGCGGACCCTCGAGTATTTCGGCCGTCGGTTTCGCGTTGACGGCCGACGTGATTGGAGCCTACCGCGGGTACGTCAGCCGGCGAGCCGCCGCCGCGCGGGTCCTGAAGGTTCTCTCTTTCCTGTGGAGTCTTCCGCAAGGATCCGGACACCGGCGGGACGCCGGCTATCACGGCTTCTTCTACCACTTCCTCAACATGCGCACGGGCCTGAGGTATCGCAACAGCGAGCTCTCGACCATGGATACCACCCTGCTCATGGCCGGTGTTCTGACGGCCGGGGAGTACTTCGATCGCGACACTCCGACGGAACGGCGGATTCGGCAGCTGGCCAATCGGCTGTACCGGCGGGTCAATTGGCGTTGGGCCGCGCCCGGCACCAGCGGACTGGTCAGCATGGCCTGGTATCCGAGCCACGGCTTTTCCAAGTGGCTGTGGCACGGCTATAACGAGGCGTCCATCCTCTACATTCTCGGTCTGGGCTCGCCCACGCACCCGTTGCGCAAGAATGCCTGGAAGGCGTGGAGCGCCACCGACAAGCGCCATCTGCGCAGCCTCGGCGGCCTGACCCTGCTGTCCTTCGGTCCGCAGTTCGGCTATCAGTACACGGCGACGTGGGTCGATCTGCGTGGGATCGCCGACTCGTTCATGCGCTCGGAGGGAGAAACCTACTTTTTGAACGCCACGATCGCGACGCTGGTGCAGCGCAGATACGCCATCATCGACCCGAAGGGATGGGCCGGCTACGGCCGCAACATCTGGGGGTTCACGGCCTGTGATGGGCCGGGATACGTCCGAGCCCCCTATCACGGCAGAATGCGCCAGTTCTACGGCTATGCCGCGCGCGGAATCACCAAGAACAATGTCGACGACGGCACGATCGCGCCGACCGCGGCGATCGGCTCCCTGCTGTTCGCCCCAAGGTACGTGACCGAGGCGACGCAGGCGCTTCTGCGCCGATACGGCGACATGATC
>JAJZZR010000007.1 GCA_021797465.1 Pseudomonadota bacterium
TGAAGGCGCTCGGCGAGCGTCCCGTCGCGGGACTGGACCTGCGCAGCGTGCGGCTGATTTTCAACGGGGCCGAGCCGATCTCAGTCGAGCTGTGCGAGCAGTTCCTCGAGAGGCTCGCTCCGGCGAATCTTGCGCCGAACGCCATGTATCCGGTGTACGGCCTCGCGGAGGCATCGCTCGCCGTGAGCTTTCCCCGGCCGGGTGCGCCGATGCGCACCGTGGCGCTCGACCGGCACCGGCTGGGCATCGGCGAGGCAGTTCAGCTCGTGGCGCAGGACGCTCACAATGCCGTGCGGCTCGCTTCGGAAGGCAAGCCGATACCGTATTGCCAGGTTCGTATCGCGGACGACGGCGATCGACCGCTGCCCGACGGCCGCATCGGCCATCTGCACATGCGCGGGGAGAATGTCACGCGCGGCTACTACGAAAGCCCCGACGCTGACGCCGAGGCCTTCACCGCCGACGGCTGGCTACGCACGGGCGACCTTGCCGTCGTCCACGACGGCGATCTGTATGTTTCGGGCCGGGCGAAGGAGATCATCTTCGTCAACGGTCAGAATTACTACCCCCACGATCTGGAGTCGATCGCCCATCGCATCGAGGGGCTCGAGCTCGGCAAGGTGGCTGCCGCCGGCGTGCGCCGGGCGGGATCGCAGACCGAGGAGTTGGCGCTGTTCGTGCTGCACCGCGGCGCCCTGGCGGACTTCCTGCCGCTCGCCCGCGCCGTGGCCCGCCTGATCAACGAGCGGACCGGGCTCGAGGTGGCCGAAGTCGTGCCGGTCAAGCGCATCCCCAAAACCACCAGCGGCAAGATTCAGCGGCACCTGCTCGAGAAGCGCTTCGCCGACGGAGCGTTCGATGCCGATCTCGAGGCGCTGGCCGCACTGCGCGAGGCGCGCCGCGATCCCGGCACGGCCGCCCGCGACGCGATCGAGGACAAGCTCAAGACGATCTGCGACACGGCGCTCGGCGGCAAGCGGGTCGATGTCGGCGACAACCTGTTCCAGCTCGGGGCAAGCTCCCTGAAGCTCATCGAGATCCACGAGCGGATCGACCGGGAATATCCCGGCCAGATCGATCTCACCGATCTGTTCGATTTCCCGACGATTGCGGAGCTGGCGCTGCACCTGCAAGGCAAATTGGCCGCGACGGGAGCGTGATCACGGCGGAGAGCTCCGGCAAGCGCCCCGTCTGGACACCGCACAGAAATCCGCGCTCGATCGGGTGCTGCGGCACGGACTTCGACAGCGCCCGCACGCCGACGCCGCGGCCCGTATCCTCGCCCTGCCCATCAGAACAGATTTATCGCCGGACCGCGGGTTCGGCGCCTGCCCTCCGAGCATCCCGAAACGTGACCGCCGGCACGAGAAACGGCCGCCGATCTTGGTAAAAGCAAGGTCATGCATGCACCGTGAGCCTCCGGGCTCGCGCGGCTGCCGATCACCCGGCGGCTCCGCCCACGCAGGCGCCGGCAGGAGATTCCATGAATGCAGCCGCAGATCGCGCCCGAATCCCCGACTGGCTGATACCGCAGCCGGCGCGCATCGGCGCGACGGTACGCCTCGCGGAGATCATCGGAGCGCTGAGCTACGCCCTCGACCTCACCGAGGGCCAGCCGCCCGGACACTGCCTGCGCGGCTGCTGGATCGGCATGCACACCGGCCGGATGCTCGGGCTCGACACCCTGACGCTCTCCGACCTCTACTACACGCTGCTGCTGAAGGACACCGGCTGCAGCAGCAACGCCGCGCGCCTCTGGGAGCTGTACGGCGGCGATGAGCTGCGCACCAAGCACGACTTCAAGCAGGTCGACTCACAGAGCCTGCTGCAGCTGGCACGCTTCGTGCTGCGCCACGCCGGACCTGGCGAAGCGCTGCGCGCGCGCATCAAGCGGCTGGTGAACCTGTACCGCAATGGCGATGCGCTCGCCACCGAGCTGGTCCATACGCGCTGCGAGCGAGGCGCGGACATCGTGCGCAGGCTCGGGTTCGGCGCAGCGGTCGCCGCCGGCATCTTCAGCCTGGATGAGCATTGGAACGGCAAGGGTCGGCCGCAAGGCCTGCGCGGGGAATACATCCCGATCGGCGCACGCATTGCGCTGCTCGGACAGGTCGTCGATGTCTTCAACACCGTCGGCGGCGAACGCGCCGTCGAAACCGAAGTGCGCCGCCGCACGGGCACCTGGTTCGACCCGCAAATCAGTCGGGCGTTTTTCGCGGTTGCGCGCGGCCGGGCGTTCTGGTCGGGCTTGCGCCCGGAGGGACTCGAGGAGCGGGTGATGGCGCTCGAGCCCGAGGCGGGCACCCTGCTCGTCGATGAGCCCCGACTCGACTCGATCGCGGAAGCGTTCGCCGACATCATCGACGCCAAGAGCAACTTCACCTACGGACACAGTCAGCGCGTGGCGAGCTACGCCGACGCGATCGCCGCGGAGCTCGACGTGCCCACGTCCCGCCGGCGCTGGCTGCACCGCGCTGCGCTGCTGCACGACATCGGCAAGCTGGGAGTCAGCAACGGCATCCTCGACAAGCCGGGCCGCCTCGATGCCGACGAATGGGCAGCGGTGAAGCGCCATGCCCGCTTCACCGAGGACATCCTGGCGCGCGTGAGCGTGTTCAGCGGACTGGCGCCGATCGCCGGCGCGCACCACGAACGGCCGGACGGCACGGGCTATCCCAAGCGCCTGGCCGGCGCGGCGATTC
>JAJZZR010000519.1 GCA_021797465.1 Pseudomonadota bacterium
GCCCAGTTCCTCGGTTTCCATCGCCCGCCAATTTATCGGCACCAGGCCGGACTTGTCTGAAAGCCAGGAAAGCCGGTAGAGCGCCTCCATGAAGGCGCGGTTGCGCAGCCGCGCCGTTTCCCCATGCGGCAGCATATCGGTGGCAAACAACCCACCCAGCGCCGGCAAACCGAGCGCGGGCTGGCCGTGGGCCAGACCTCGGAAGACGATCTTGATCGCCTCGAAGCGGTCGTGGTGCTTGTCCCATGACGCCGCGCGGACGCATTGCGCGCGGAGCGCCGCGAGGCTGTAGCCTTCGAGGTAGAGCTTGCGCGCTTCCGGCCGGGCAGTGTCTGGATGCAGCAGGTTCCTGTCCTCGGCCACCATCAGGAAAATCAGGCGATAAACCAAACGCAGAAGCTCGTTGAACCATTCGGTCAGGTTGACCTCACCGGAGCGCAGCCGGGCCGCGAGGTCTGGGTTGGCTTCAAGGAAACCGGAGCCGAGCACCTTCAGCGCGACTTCGACCTGGCTCGCCAACCGCTCGCGCGCCGCCTCGCCCTCCCGCGCGCCTGCGTCGCGCCAACGCTCCAACGCGCAGTCAGCCGGCGGGGCGCCGGCGGCGCCGAACCGGGTGCGGTGGATCAGCGACCAGAGCACCGCGAAGGAGGCCGCGTCCTCGTTGGTGAAGATCGCGGCAAGGTCAGCCTCGATATAAGCGGGCCGCGTCAGGGAGGCGTTGTCGCGCATGAGGCGTATCACCGCCCCGTTCGTCACCAGGCCCCACAGCGCGGCATCATTGTCGTTGAGGTAATCCTGAAGCGCGAAGGCTGGCGATCGCGCACGATCGGTCGAGAGCGTCGGGCTGCGCCGGTCCAGCTTCTCTTCGGCCGGCGGCACGACAACAACGGGTACGCGCCCACCCGCGAGGAACCCGACCGCGCCATCGGCCGGGGCGAGATCATCGAAGCCGAACGTTTCAGTCAGGAACCCGCGTACAAACCGCCGCGTCGCCTCGGCGGATGGGTTTTGCAGCTTTGCGAACGCATCGAAGTGGGACTGGCCAACACGGAAGGCGGTCGAGATTTCCTCGCGGATCGTCAGCCCTTTGCGGATGCGGTAATCCGCTTCGGTCTGCTCCGGCGCCTGACGGCGATCGATGCTGGCGATCATGGCCGGCGCGATCAGGTTTCCCTCGAGCGTGAGCGACGGCCAGGCAGACATATCGGTGACTTGCCGGCGCGCCATGGCTCAGCCCTCCCCCGGCATGAGGGTGAACAGGCCGATCACGTCCGGCGGCTGCACAGCCTCCACCGTGACGCGCGAGGCGGCGCCAGAAGCGGCGCGAAGCCTGGCATGATCCGCCATGAGTTCCTGGGCTCGGGAGCGTACAAAATCGGCGATCGGTCCCTTGAGTAAGGCCGGCAAGTCGTCTTTCGCCCTGGCGATGAACCTGTCGCGCGCCACGGCCGCCAAATCGGCGGTGGCGGGGGCGTTCAGGAGGTGGCGGGCCGCCTCGCCGGTTGCCACCACGGTATCGCCTCGCAGGGCGATCAGAGCGGCCTCTTCGGCCAGCAGCAGGCGTTCCTTGCGGGCGTGAACAGTGAGCTTGAAGCGAATGCGCAACAGCGCGACGCGGGTTGGTTGCTGAACGGCCGCGCTCGGCCAGGCGCCCACGCGGCCGATGCCAAGTGCCGACAGGGATTCGGGATCAAGCGACGCCTCGATCAAAGCTTCCGCCAACGTCGCGGTAAGCGGATGTGTCCTGGTCAGCAGAGCCGTGCCGGACGGCGCGGGCTCCGCCGTCGCCAGACGCACCGACCCCTTCACGTCCCGCGCCGCAAGCCGCTCGCGCAGCCCCGCGTCGAGGGCGTCCACATGCGCCAGAAGTACCGCTTTGCGGGCTTCGAGCGGCACGCCGAAGCGCGCCATGGCGCGTTCGACGAACATCCGCGCATCCGTTGGGGAGCCGAGCAGCGTCCGAACCTTCTCCCATTCCGGCGCGACTTCCTGCGGCTTCATGGCGTTTTGAGCGAAGCGCGCGCGGGATCGCTTCTCGTTCTCCTCGGCGTCGCGCCAACGCACCTCCATCATGCGCGTCCCGTCGTCGAGGCGTAGATCTAGTGTCATCTGACGAGGCACGCCCCGGCGCAGCATCATCGACGCCATCAAAGCGTCGGTTACCGGGCCGCGTTCATCGGGCAGTGGAACGGTCACGCCCGTCGCTTTGCGGATCTCCTCGGCCTTGCGCAGGATTACATCCAGTACGGCGCCGTCGATCGCACTGTCGGGCGAGAACATCATGATCGACCGGACCACTTCCGCCGGTTGACCGAAGCGATCGACGCGGCCTTCGCGTTGCTGATGTCGGGTCGGGTTCCATGACAGATCGTAGTGGACGACGGCGTCGAAGAGCTGCTGCAGATTGATCCCTTCGGACAGGCAGTCGGTCGCGACGAGGAGGCGCTGCGTTGGCTTGTCCTCATCCGCTGCCACCATGTCGGCGACACGGTCACGCCGCTCGTCCGGCGTCAGCACTCCCGTCACGGATTCGATGGTCAGCTTCGGGAACACCTTTCGCAGGCCATCGCGGACATGCTCGGCCGTCGCGAGATAGCGGCAAAAGACGACGGGATTGGCACCCTTCTTGATCAGGGGGGTCAGCGCATCCACTAAAGCCGCCAGCTGCGGATCGGGCTCCGCCACCAAGGCCTCGGCA
>JAJZZR010000348.1 GCA_021797465.1 Pseudomonadota bacterium
CGACAGAGAACTACGGTGAGTGATTCGAACCACGCCAAGTTGACAATATGTCGGTATCCGAGGTTCCCCATGACCCATGACAGACTGACAACGCTGCATGGAAACCATCCCAATTCAAACTGCGTCCAACACGCCGGCCTGTTGCGCTCAATGGACCGGCGGACAGCGATGGACAACGCCGTCACCTCTCGGCTTGATGAAACGGAACACGGTGCGAGTCCGTGGCGCGTTGGCCGCGATGTTCGGGTGCGGCCACTGCGGGGTGGAAAGACCTACCACCGACAGGGATCGGCCTGGCGGGAAGGCGCCGCGACCCGGCTGATCCGGTAACCAGCAGACGCGGCAAGCCGATTCGGAGTCGTGGCAATGGCTCGCGCCAGCGAGACGAGCGCCTGCGTGTGTGTGGCCTTGGCCATCCGTGCACCACGACGCAGACGTTCATCTTGTCGTATATCGGATTCGACGCACTTCTATGGCTCGCTCTGCTGTTCGCCGTCGTCCGATTGCCGCAGTGCGATGCGCAGACGCTCCTTCGCGCGCCGGACGCGCATCTCGATCGCTTTGGCCGTGGTGCCGAGCTGCTCTGCGGCCGCCTGATGCGTCAGGCCGCTGATGAGCGTCAACAGCAGCGGCTCCTTGTAACGCTGTGGCAATGAAGCAATTGCCCGGTCGAGCTGGCGAAGATGCGTTGCCGCAACCGGCTCGGAATACCCGGCCGGGTCGTCCTCTGCAGCGCATCTCGTGTCCTGCTCAGACGCGAACAAGATCAGGACGCGGCTGCGCACCGCGCGCCGTCTGCCGTAGTCGCGACACTTATTGAGCGCAATGGCACGCAGCCAAAAGGTAAAGGACTTGCGCTCGTCATACCGGTGCAAAGCCAGCCAGGCGGCCACAAATGAGTCCTGGACGATGTCGTATGCGTCTTGGGAATCGCCCGTGTAGCGGCGCGCGAATCGGTAGAGGGAGTGTTTGTGCAGCTGGACGAGCCTCTCGAATGCCCCGCGATCGCCCGCTCGGGCCGCCACCGCAAGCAGCTGATCGGATTCATCCGCATTCGCCGTCACGGCCGGTCGGAGTCGAGCGCGCGGGACACGGTTCGATCAAATTTCTGGGCCTGCTGCGGCGTCAAGACAGCACGCATGGCGAGCACGTGCTTCGCCGTCGCGACCTGCAACGCCTTCATGGCCGCGTAAAAGTCGTTTATCGCCTGCTCGTCCTTCGGGCCGTACTGGTGGTCGGCCAGCAATGCCGCCGCGAGCTCACGGTTGGCCGCCCGGGCCTGAGATTCGAGAAGACGGCGGCGCGTGTCGTAGCGAGCCTCCAAGGCGGCGAGCCGCTGCCGTTGATCGGCGCTCAGATGGAGTTGTCGATGCAGCAACCGGTTGAGGCTCGTGCTCGAATGCTGCCTCGCCACGCCGTAATGCACGCCAAACCAGCCGCCCGCCGCCCCCGCGAGCGCCGTGAGCACCAGCACGGCAACCACCGTGCGCGCGTTCGCGATCACGGTCTGTCCTCGGCGAGCAACGTCGAGGCGTTCAGCGGCATCCGGGTCGAAAAGACGCTCAATTCGGTTGAATCGCTCGGGCGCGCCCGGTAACCGGCGAATGTGCTCGCACCGAGCGCCACTCCGAGCAGCGTGATTTGCAGCGCCAAGAGCCGGACCGACCGCCGCCGCGCCTGCTCCTGCTCCGCCAGTCGGGCCCAAATATCGGCCTCGAGCCCTTCGAGCCGGCGGTCTGGACCCCGCCCCTCGAGATCGCGGATGTCTTGCTCGATCATGGGACGCCTCACCTTCGTTGCCTCATGGACATTACGCACGCCGCTCCCGCCCCCCCTCGGTGACCCGCGGGGGAGTCCGTCGGGGGAGAGGGGAATGCGGTCCTCGTGCGTATTAGCTTGATCATGCTGAGAGTGAACTTCAAGTCACGGGCCATGCGGTTCGCCGCGGCGCACGCGTGGGTCCTCGCCCTGGCGCTCTCGGGCTGCGCCCATTTTCAGCCACGACTCATCTCGCCCGCCCGAAGTCTCGCCGCGTATGAAGACCGTTCCCTCTCCCGTCCGGGTCTCGAGGCGTTCCTCGCAGCCAATCACGTGGCGCCCCCGGCTCCCGGACGGCGATGGGACCTCAAAGCGCTGACCCTGGCCGCGTTTTACTATCAGCCGTCCCTCGCCTACGCGCGGGCGCAGCTTCTGGCGGCCCGGGCCGCGCGCATCACTGCGGCCGAGCGACCGAACCCATCGCTATCCGTCAGTCCCGCACACGATTCTGGGATCCCCGGAGCCCCGAGTCCATGGATCGTGCCGTTCAGCTTGGACTGGCCGCTCGAGACCGCCGGCCGGCGCGGTGACCGCATGGCCATTGCGCGCCACTTGGCGGCCGCAGCCCGCTGGAATCTCGTCGGCACGGTCTGGGCAGTGCGCAACCGCCTGCGCGCGGCGCTGCTTGCGCTCTACGCGGCGCAGCGGAGCGATCTGTTGCTGGCCCGAGAGGAATCCGCACAACGGACGGTTATGAGGCTGCTCGAGGGGCAGTTCAAAGCCGGTGTCGTATCCAGTTATGAGATCACCCAGGCGCGCATCGCGCTTGACCGCACGACGCTCGCCCGGCAAGCACAGCAAGGGAGCATACGGGAAGCGCGCAATGCGCTTGCGAGCGTGCTCGGGGTACCGGTTCGGGCGTT
>JAJZZR010000200.1 GCA_021797465.1 Pseudomonadota bacterium
TGCCCGGCGCGCACCGCGACCAATACATCACTGCTGCCGCCGGCGGCGTACAGCGTGCCGTGCGGGCCCGCCGCCAATCCCTGGAAGAAGTTCTCATGCGGAATCTTCAGCACGCCCCGGGGCCCGGTTTTTTTGACCGGACCCCGGAACCCGAGAACGCTTCCGCGCGTTGCCAGTGACACCGCGTCGTACCGGGCCACGGACTGTGTGTGCGTCGCGCCGTCCGCAAGAACGTACGCGGAGCCCTTCGCCACCAGGACCGTGGACGGAAAGTTCGCGGTACTGACCAGCCGCCCGATCGGGCTGATCCGCCGACCGGTCGCGATCACGTGCGTGACCGCGGCCAGATCGCCCAAGCGTCCGTGCAACACCCCCGTGGTCGAGACGGTCGGCCTGGCCGCGGTACACCCCCCGAGGGCGACCGCGGCCAGGACCACTCCACCGAGCCGGTACGAAGTATTGCGGCTCCGTACGTACCGTTGACTGCTCATCCCGGCTCAGTACAGCGATGCAGTCACGCTCAGGCTCGCGAACATCGGCGTGTTGTAGATCTCCCATGTGAAGGGGACTCCCGAGTTCCCGGCGGCCGGATCGTACGGCTCGAACCCCGGCGAGTAGAACGGCGCATGCCGATTGAGGACATTATCCAAATGCACTTCAAACTCGAGCGACTTCAGTACGGGGGTATGCACATCGAACCGGTAGGACCCTGTGAGGTTCAAGGTTCCATAGCCCCCCAATTGCTCGTTCGTCGTCACACCCGTGAAGTAATTGGAGAGGTACTCCGAGCCGGTGTAATGCTCCTGCACGCTGCCGTACCAGGGGCCATGGTCATAGGCGAGCTCGAGGTTCGCGGTCTCGACTGGGATATTCGGCCGCCACATGCCGTTGGTAAACGCGGCTCCAGACACGTTCGTGAAGTCTTTCGTATACACAAAGTGAGTGTAGCCCGCGTTCCCTTGCAACTGGAAGTGATACGGTAAGTTCACCCCGGCGCCGATCGTGCCGCCCCTGGCGGTTGCGTTGCCCGCGTTCTCCGTGAAGGTTAATCCGGTTGCGTGGCTGTACGTCGAGCTGAAGATATTCGTGAAGTTGCGATTGAAGAACGACACATCCCAGAAGTAGTACGGATTCTTGAACCGAACACCGACATCGATATTGTCGACTGTCTCGGGCTTCACGATCACCGGCGTGGGCTGCTGCCCACCGATCACGCCGTACAACGCGCTGACGTTGGGCGGCTTGGTCGACTGACCCCAATTGACGTATGCATTCAGATGCGATGTGAATGCGTAGTTGACGCCAATCGAGTCCTCGATGTAGTGATAGATCTTCGTTACGGAACCGGAGTTCTGATAAAAATACCCCTGGTCGTCATTCGAGAACATGGCCAGCCGGGTATACTTGACACCCGGATAGATGTGCAGCCGGCCGTGGAGCAGCCGGATATTGTCCTGCACATAGGCCTGCATCCACGTCTGCCCGTCGTGCTCGAGCCACGCGGCATTGTAGCCCGACATGCTGGTCGGCACCGGCCATGATCCGTACCACGACTCGGTCGACAACATCGGGGCAACGAAGCCCGACGCCCCCACCTGCACCGTGTTGTCCGGCAGCAGGAAGGTCAAGTGGCCCATTGCGCCCATCTCGGAGTAATTCTGGATGTAGCGCTGATAGGCGTTGCCTGCTTGAGGCGACCCAAACTGACTCGTCGCCGCCGCGCAATCATAGGCCTCTGGATACGGAGGTGCGCTCAGAAAACTGTTCAAAGCGCTGCAACCGTCGAACGACACGTTGAGGTCGCTGTATCCCTCATAACCGGTGCTCGCGTAGATCGGATTGGCCCACGCGGTTCGGTCATTGTTCGTACCCACGTAGAAGGCCTTGATGTCGCCGATCATCATGGGATTCAGCAGCGACTTCGCGGACAGCGACACGAAGGTGGATTGCGTTTCCTGGTTCTGGAAGGAAACATTCATCGGGAAGTTGTAGTCGTAGCCGTACTTCGCGATGATCGGCGCCGCAACGTAGCTCGGCGTATTGCCGTTTGCGGCGTTCACCAACGCGACCAGCTTGACGTGGCCGGAGGAGGTCGGCTGCAGGGCCGCGAAGTAGAACGAGTTCATGTGCTCGTCAACATTGCTCCAGGGCCCGTTGACGCGCGTGCGCTCGTACTTGGCCACCATCCTCAGGCCGTGCAGCGACTTGATGGCGCCCGAATTCACCGACACGTGGTCGATCATCTCCGTGCCGCCGCCCTGATACACGCCGCCCGTCACACCCAGCCGCACACCGAAGTGCTTCGCCGGCATGGCCGGCTCGAAAGCAATGGTGCCGCCGAGGTCGTCGATCGAGGACTCCGCCTGCGTGCTCGCGCCGCTGTAGACCTGCGCGCCGCTGACGTCCATCGCGACCAGCGGTTGCCCGATCGGCTGATCGCCGTTGCCAAAGAAGCCGCCGAGAAAGGTATTGATGTCCGGTATGCCATCGAAGGTGGTGCCGAGCTCCGAGCTCGGGAAGCCGTCCAGGGTGAACGCGGTGTCGCTGACGACGAAACCGCCGACACTCAACGCACGCGAGTTGAATCCGGGGACGTTGTTCAGCACCGCCACGACGCTCGCGCCCGGGCTGACGTGCTGGAATTTCCGGGCGTTCACCGTCGCCACCGCTTTTTCCGCCCC
>JAJZZR010000014.1 GCA_021797465.1 Pseudomonadota bacterium
GATCGCCACCGCCGAGTCGTGTACCGCTGGGTGGATCGCCAAGGCGCTCACCGACGTCCCGGGCAGCTCGGGGTGGTTCGAGTGCGGGTACATCACGTATTCCAATGCGGCGAAGGTCCGCGACCTCGGCGTTTCCGAGCAGACGCTGATCAGGGAGGGCGCGGTCAGCGCAGCCACCGTGCGGGAGATGGCCGATGGCGCGCTCGCGCGCTCCGGCGTGGAGATTGCGGTCGCAGTCAGCGGCATCGCGGGGCCGGAGGGGGGCACGCTCGCTAAGCCGGTCGGCACCGTGTGGCTCGCCGTGGCGATGCGTCCGCGGCCGCATCGGTACTGCGAGCAGTGCGGCTTCGAAGGCGACCGTGATGCCGTTCGCCGCCAGACGGTGGCCTACGCCTTGCGCAGGGTCCTGGGGATGCTCGGGGAGCGAGTCGCGGCTAGCGGACCGGGCCGTTCATGAAGATCAGGAGGTATGAGGATTGACCGGCGAGGCGCCGCGCTCGCCGGCCCCTGCGCGGGAACGGACACGCCGGCTCTTCCTCGCGCTATGGCCCGACGCTTCGATGCGCGAGCAGCTGGCGCATTCGGTGCGCAAGGGCGTGCGCAGCAGTGGCGGGCGGCGGGTGCCCGAGGCCAATTACCACATCACCCTGGTGTTCATCGGGGCGGTACCCGAGGGCCGCGTGGCCGAGCTCGGCGTCGTCGTGCGGGCCGTGATCGGGACGGGAACCGGTGCCGGGCCGATCGAGGTGCCGCTGCAGGAGTTGGCGTACTGGCCCGGTCCGCGGGTGCTGTGCGCGGTGCCGTCGGCGCCACTTGTGGGCCTGGCTGGCGGGGTCGGCGGGTTGCTCGAGGCCCTGGCGGCGGCGGCTTTTGCCCCGGATCTCAAGCTCTTCCGGCCACATGTCACTGTGGCACGCAAAGTGATGCGGCCAAGTGCCTCTGCGCCACTGCATCCGGTGCTGTGGCGGTTCGATGAGTTTGCCCTCATCGAGAGTCGGACGCTCGAAGCCGGGCCTGTATACAGTGTTGTGGAGACCTATCCACTGTTTTGCCGCACATTGGCGGCAAAATAACACGTTGTGCGCACAAACAGAGATGTAGTGAGCGGTCGCTTTGTGGGATAATTTATCCAGTACGTGGGTCACCACCATTTCCGGGACAGCCAGATGGAAGAGAATCGCAAAAAGGCGCTCGCCGCCGCACTCGGTCAGATCGAGAAGCAATTTGGCAAGGGCTCGGTCATGCGTCTCGGCGATGCTACCGCCGCCTATGACGTCGAATCGGTGTCGACGGGTTCCCTGGGCCTGGATATCGCGCTTGGCGTCGGGGGCTTGCCGCGCGGACGGGTGGTGGAGATCTACGGCCCCGAGTCATCGGGCAAGACGACGCTGACCCTGCAAGTGATCGCCGAGGTGCAGCGCGCCGGCGGGACCGCCGCGTTCGTCGATGCCGAGCACGCCCTCGATCCGGCATACGCCGAGAAACTCGGTGTGAACATCGTCGAGCTGCTGGTCTCGCAGCCCGACACCGGCGAGCAGGCGCTGGAGATCACCGACATGTTGGTGCGCTCCAACGCGGTCGACATCGTGGTGATCGATTCGGTGGCCGCGCTGACCCCCAAGGCGGAGATCGAAGGCGAGATGGGCGAGATGCAGGTCGGATTGCATGCGCGCCTGATGTCGCAGGCGCTGCGCAAACTGACCGGCAACATCAAACGCTCGAACACCATCGTGATCTTCATCAACCAGATCCGCATGAAGATCGGCGTGATGTTCGGCAATCCCGAGACCACCACCGGCGGCAACGCGCTGAAGTTCTACGCCTCGGTGCGGCTGGACATCCGTCGCATCGGCGCGATCAAGAACGGCGACGAAGTGATCGGCAACATGACGCGCGTCAAGGTGGTCAAGAACAAGGTGGCTCCGCCGTTTCGCGAGGCGGAGTTCGAGATCATGTACGGGCTGGGCATCTCGCGCGAAGGAGAGATCATCGATCTGGCGAGCGCCCAGGAGATCATCGAGAAGTCCGGCGCCTGGTACTCGTACAAGGGCAACCGCATCGGACAGGGCAAGGACAATGCGCGCGTCTTCCTGCAGAACAACCCGGAGGTGGCGCGGGAAATCGAGGCGGAGGTGCGCGCCCGGCTGCTGCCAGTCCGCCCGCCGCGCAACAGTGGCGAAGCTGCCGCCTCGGCCTGAATCGAGCGCCGACCCGAAGAGCATCCGGGCCGCGGCGGTCGCCCTGCTGGCGCGGCGTGACTACTTGCGCAACGAGCTGGGGGAGAGGCTGCGGGCCCGGGGATTCGAGGCTGCGGCCACGGCGGAAGTTCTCGCGGCGCTCACCGCCGAGCGCCTGCTCGACGATGCGCGCTGTGCCGAGCGCTTCGTCGCTTATCGCGCGGAGCGCGGCCATGGACCGCTGCGCATCGGTCGCGATTTGAGGGCTCAGGGCGCGGAGCCTGCACTCATCGAGGCGGTCCTCGCGGCCGGGCCCGATTGGCGGACATTGGCCGGCCAGGTGCGGCGGCGCAAGTTCGGCGCGGCGGCTCCGGCCGGCTGGGCCGAGAAGGCGCGCCAAGCCCGTTTTTTGCAGTATCGGGGCTTTTCATCGGATGATATCCGGGCGGCCACTGGCGCCGAGCTCGAACTGGACTGACACCCTTGACGCG
>JAJZZR010000025.1 GCA_021797465.1 Pseudomonadota bacterium
CCGCCTCCCTGGCCGCCACCCGGCGGCGCGTGCTATTGCTGGACGTCGATCCCCAGGGCAATGCCACCATGGGCAGCGGGGTCGACAAATCACAGCTCGAGCGCAGTACCTGCGAGGTCCTGCTCGGGGAAGCCGAGCTCGGCGCCTCGCTGCATGTGGTCGAGCAGGGCGGCTATGCACTGTTGCCCGCCAATCAGGACCTTACCGCCGCCGAAGTGCGCTTGCTCGCGCTGCCCGCGGGTCGCGAGAGCCGCCTGCGGCGGGCTCTGGCACCAGTGCGTGACGCATATGACGTGATCCTCGTCGATTGTCCGCCGGCGCTCAACATGCTCACGGTCAATGCTCTGGTCGCGGCCGACAGCGTGCTCATTCCCATGCAATGCGAGTACTACGCCCTGGAGGGACTCTCGGCGCTGCTCGGGACCATTGAGCAGCTGCGCGGCACGGCAAATCCATCGCTCGAGATCGAGGGCATCCTGCGCACCATGTTCGATCCGCGCAACAATCTGGCCAATGAGGTCAGCGCCCAGCTGCTCATGCACTTCGGTGAGAAGGTGTTTCGTACGGTGATTCCCCGCAATATCCGTCTGGCCGAGGCGCCCTCCTTCGGCCGGCCCGTCCTCCTTCACGACAAGGACTCCCGGGGGGCGCTCGCGTACCTCGCGCTCGCCGGCGAGATGATTCGCCGCGATGAAGTCCGCCTCGACCCGGGCGTCGGTGCAAGCGTCCCGGCCGAGGCGCCTGAGCCGGATCCGCTGCCGGCGGCAGCGGCCGATGGCACGGGCGAAGCCTCATGACCCAGAAGAAACCTACCTTGGGCCGCGGCCTGGCGGACCTGCTGGGCTCGAGCGCCCGTGCGCCGCAGTCCGACGCCCAAGCGCCTTCTGCCGAGCGCCCCGCCGAAGGGGACGAGCTGAGGCGGCTGCCGCTCGATGCGCTGCAGCGCGGCAAATATCAGCCGCGCACGGACCTGCATCCGGAGTCCCTGGAGGAGCTGGCCGGCTCGATCAAGGCCCAGGGAGTGGTGCAGCCGATCGTCGTGAGGCCCCTGCCGGCGGCAGGCGCCGGGGGGGCGCGCTACGAGATCATCGCGGGCGAGCGCCGCTGGCGTGCCGCGCAGCTGGCCGGTCTCGCGGACATCCCGGCGATCGTGCGGCACATCCCCGACGAAGCGGCGATTGCCGTGGCGCTGATCGAGAACATTCAGCGCGAGAACCTCAATCCCCTGGAGGAGGCGCGCGCGCTGCAGCGGCTGATCAGCGAATTCCGGCTCACGCACGCCCAGGCCGCCGCCGCGGTCGGCCGCTCGCGCGCCGGGGTGAGCAATCTGCTGCGGCTGCTGGAACTCTCCGCGGAGGTCTGCGAGCTGATCGAGCGGCGCCAGATCGAGATGGGGCACGCCCGTGCGCTGCTCGCGCTGCCCGAGCGCGCGGCACAGCAGCGGGCGGCCGCCGAGGTCGTGGCCAAGGGTCTGTCGGTGCGCCAGACGGAGACCCTGGTGCGCCGCATGCTGAACCCGCCGGGCGAGGCGCGCGGCACGCCGCCCGCGGCGGATCCCGACGTGCGCCACCTCGAGCAGCAGCTCACCGAGAAGCTCGGGGCCCGGGTGGCCATTCGCCAGGCCACGGGCGGCCAGGGCGCGCTGGTGATTTCCTACAATAGTCTCGATGAATTGGACGGTATTCTCGCGCACATTCATTGAACGGACCGCGGGGAATGCCGCTCGGGGCGCGCCGCGGATTGATTTCACACGAATTTCACCGACTTGGGCCGCCGTCCAATGGAGTGGACTCCCCCGAACCCGGTCAATATAATCGCGCGGCTTTTTCGGTCCGCCGCGGGTGGGCGCGTCCACGAGCCGGGCGACGTTCCGGCGCGACGCACTAGACCTGCGAGTGAGAGTTCGGTGACCGTGATCGACCTGCCCCAAGCGCGGCGGCTGGCTTTCGGCGTCGTGCTGGGCCAGGCGGCCGTAACGATAGTGGCCGCAGGACTCGCCTGGGCGGTCTGCGGAGGACGGCCGGCATTCTCCGCATTGCTCGGCGGGGGTATCGGGACGGTGGCGAGCCTGGTGATGGTGCTCGTTGCCTTCGGCGGCAGGAGTGCGGATGCGCGCGCCGCGCTCGGCGCCTTCTACAGGGGGGAGGTGCTGAAGCTCGTCGTCGTGATCGGGCTGTTCGTGGTGGCCTTCAAAGCGATGAAGGTCGCGCCACTGGCAATGTTCGCGGCTTTCACCGCGACCCTTTTCGTTTACTGGATCGCGCTGTCAGCCGCCCTGTGGCCGGGTGGCCGTGCGCGCAACGAGAAATTGGCTGAACCGGCGCCGCCAGCGAAGGCGGGCGTTGCGAATACAGTGAGAGATCGAGCTTCATGACAGCATCTGGGTCGGCGCGGATCGGTGAGTACGTCACCGAGCATCTCACCTATCTGAGCAACAAGCCGCAGACGTCGCTCATCAATTTCACCGTGATCAACTACGACACGGTGTTCTTCTCGGTGCTGCTCGCGGTCCTGTTCGCCGGCAGCTTCTACTGGGTGGCGCGCAGGATGGCGGCCGGCGGCACCGGTGCGCCGCGCGGCTTCCAGAGTTTCGTCGAGCTGCTCGTGGAGTGGGTGGACGGCCAGGTGAAGGACATCTTCCACGGCACCAATGAGCT
>JAJZZR010000262.1 GCA_021797465.1 Pseudomonadota bacterium
GAAATAGAACGGCGAGACGTGAAAGCGCCGCCAACCCGCTTCAGCCACGGCGAGCGCCGCCGTGGGATTGTGCGGGCCGGTCAGCGCCACCAGGAGCAGCAGATCCTGCTCGTTCGACACGCCCAGAAGATACAGGGTCTTCTCCGCGCGGTAGGCGGCTGGATCGTCGTGGAGATTCCAGGCCAGCGCGGCATAGAGCCGCCAGAACGGCACGTCGCTCGGGGCGGCGTTCCGGCGCACGCGCTCCATGGCGGCGAAGGCCCGGCGGTCGTGGCCCTGCATGGACAGAAGTCGGGCTTCTTTTACCGCCAACCCGGGCGTTCGTCGATAGACCTCGGCGATGCGCCGCAGCGCTTGCAAGCTGCGCTCGATGTCCCCCAGCTGGTAGGCGAGGTAGGCGGCCTGCTCGAGCAGATAATGGTTGGGGCCGAAGCGCTTCAGGTCGGCGTCGATCATCGCCAGGGACTTGCCCGGCTCGGCCAGCTCTCCATAGGCGAAGATCAACGACTTCCACTCGGCACGGTCGAGCTGTCCCGACTGGGCCCGGGCCCTGAGCAGTCGCACGACGAGGCGCGGTCTGGATAAGTCCATGGCCAGCCGCAGCGTTTTCGCAAAGGCGTGCGGCTCGCCGTGCTCGGCGAGCCAACGCCACTGTCGCAGCGCTTCCTGCCTTTGGCCGAGCCACTGGGCGACCTGGATCAGCCGGCGGCGCCAGGCGATGTCGTCGGGCCGTTGGGTGACGGCGGTATAGGCGAGGCGGTATGCCGAATCGAGTCGATGACTCTGCAGGAATGTCGCGTAGGCCAGCTTATAGAGTCCGGCCGAATAACGGCTGGGGAAAGGCGTGAGCGCTCGCGGCGCCGTGTACCACGACGGGGAAACACCGCCATCTCGCAGATAACCGAGTTTCCTGCCGCCGTTCTGGCTCTCCTTGAGCTCGATGGCAAAGGCGTTGGAATCCTCGTGATGCAGCAGATACCTGGCCCGCCATGCGGCATCGCGTGGCGCCAGAGTGCCCGCCGCCTTCCACCAATCGGTGTGCGCGGCGCCGCCGTGGGCGAGAGCCGCCGCGGACAGCAGCGCGCCAGCGCACAGAGTCCATCGGTGGAGTCTCATCGCCGTGATCCCACGGGCCGGCGCTGCAGCGCGGCATCCAGCCAGCGCGCGGCCCGCTGCGGCTGGCCGGCGGCCAGGGCGAGCCGCGCCATGAACAGCACGATGGCGTGATCGCGCCAGAGGCCCGGCAGATGCGCCAGGGTTGCCCGTCCAGCGGACAGGGCGGCAATCGCCCCGCCATCTCCCTCGAGCCAACCCATGCCTTGCAGAAAGAAAGCTTTTTGCCGGACCGGATCGTGACTGTGCGCCGCCAGCGACAAGAGTAACCGCCCGCCCCGCGCGCTGCGGCCGTCCGCCGCCCAGGCCCGCGCCGCCGCTTCCTGATCCGGGCGTGCGGCCGCGGGATCGCGTCGGGCCGCCGCCAACCACGCCTGGGCGCTCAGCGCATAGGCGCCGATGGCGAATGCCTCTTGGGCCAGACGGCGCCACTGCGCCGCCGGCCACCGACCCTCCTCGAGAAGTTGGGCAAGCATCGGCCGCAGGCGCTGCATCGCCCGCCGGCGTGGCGCGGATCCGGGGGCATGCGTGAAGGCCAGAGTCAGTTCGATGTGCCAGCGCGCAAGCAGTGCGGCGCGAAAGAGTCGACTGCGCGGATCGCGCAGCACCGGCGCCAATTGCGCCTCCGCGGCGCGATACTGGCCGCTGTCGAGCAGCAACCTGGCGCTTTGCAGGCGGGCCCGGGCCTGCGCCGAGGATTCCTGGAAGCCGAGACCGCCATGCCAGCCGTACTGCCACGCCACGGCAAGAATGACGGCCAGCACCGCCACTGCGAACAGCACCAGACCTGCTGGGCGCACCAGGCGGCCGGGCCCGCCGTCACCATGCTCATGGGCAGCGTACATGGACGATCACGGCGTGGTCCGCGCTCGCAAACTGTCCGGAGGCGTTCGGGCTGGCCGGGTGACCGTTCAGTTCGACGCGGCAGTTGCGGACATTGGCGAGACGCAGTTGAACCGGAACATAGCCGTGCACACGTGCGGTGAAGCTCGTGGTCGTCGCCGAAACGGCGGCGATCGGCGCGTTGGCGCTGACGATGTAGGGTGTCTTGGCGGGCGCGCGCCGCACCGTGAGGTATACCGACGGCTGCCCGTCCATGTGCACGTAGAGCCCGCCGTTGGGACTGTCGTCGTATCCGGCGATACCCTGGCTCCGCGCAATAGCAGGTATACCGAGCGACTTGGGCATGCGCAGCTCGCGCAGGGCGCCGGCGCCGCCGATCCAGAAGCCGTTGCCCTGCCGGGCGATGTGGATGGCGAAGAAATCGTTGGCGATTCGGGCGTAATCAGCCGCGTAAATCGGAGTGATCGACTGCTTGAGCACCCAGCCGTAAACCTTGTTCACGGCCGCCAGTGACGCGCGCTTGCTGCCCGAATACCAATGCGTATAGATGTCGATGGGCTTGAGCCGGTGGGGCCTGTCGGTCATCTCGAAGGTCTGGATGACGTTGACGTAGCCCCAGTACGGGCCGCGCCACAGATTGGTGAAGTAGTCCTCGTTGGCGTCGGGCGCGAAGACCTGCAGCCACTTGCCGCGG
>JAJZZR010000451.1 GCA_021797465.1 Pseudomonadota bacterium
ACCCGAAGCCAACCATTATCAACCCCAAGGACTCTCGTTATGACTGAGGGACGACCGGGGGGCAGGTCACGTGCATGACCCCGAGCGTACGCGCCATCACGGTGGCCGCCCTCTTGTGGCCGCGTTGCCGGGCCGGCGTCAGCTCCCCACCTCGTCTGGCCGGATGCCCATCACCCATTCGTTCAGTCCAACCTCATTGTATAATTTCCCATACAGCCAAGCAGACCGCTTTTCGACCGCGGTCTGGAATGTGGTTAGCCGCTCATCCGACCAAACCTGCCCGTCGCTGGCTGTTTGCCAGACCGCCTGCACCTGGTCGTCGCGTTCGAACGATCCTTGCAGCAGAGAGGCATATTCGAGCACACCGTTATTCACTTGATCCTGAATCCATTGCAGTTTCTCGGGGAACGATAAGTCGCCCCAGCTGCGGTTCGCTGACAGGTCCACAAGCCATTTGTTACCGATGGCGTTGCCAAGATCAAAGCGTGCCCAGCGCAGCTTGTCGAGTTGGGCTGCGTCAAAGCGCATGATCGGGGCCAATCGTTGCTCGCGTCCGCGCCAGTCGAACCCCCAGTCATTATTGGGAACCATATGATCAACGTCGAATGGCGTGTCATCCTCGCGGTCCGCCAACGGGTCGTAATCCGGGAAGGCGGCCGCGAGATAGGCGCGCTGCAGCCAGGGAAGGAAGCGCCGCTCGCCGCGCCACCACACCCTGACCAGATCGGCGACGCGAGGGGGCTGACCTTCGATTCGGTCTTCGATGGAGCGCAAATGAATGGTAGGTGGATCAGTAACCAGGATCTGAGACATCTCACAGGGTCGGATGATTCGTCTAGTGAGATCTTCGCGCGTCGCGAGAGATGCAAAGAGTTGGTGTAGGGTCACTCCCTGGTTTTCTCGTATCATCTGGAAGCAATGACCGCTCCCCTTGTCGTCGTTCCACGATGCGAGGAGCCAGGCAAGGCAGAACCGCACCAAGTGATTGGCATTTTGATCGAAGTTGTTTTGCGGCTGCATTTTCCAAAAAACTAGTGCCTGGATAAGCTGAGGTGGCAGATACCGCATGACGGCCGCCGGCAACCCAAGGGGATTTTGATCACCGTGCCTTACTGCATTGGACACCTCGACGAATGCCTGGGCAAAGGGGCCGTGGCCGCTCTCGCCACCTGGGCAGATTTGATCGAGCTGGCTGACAAGATTGCCGTTCTGCCCTTCGATTGCACGGGAGAATGCAACGATATCCGGTACATCGTTTCCGCGATCGGTTGGTGTCCTCTCTTCCTGATGCGCTCGGGCGTTTGCGATACGAATCGCGGCCGCGGCTATTTTCGACGGCGGCATCACGGGACCAGCCTGTTGATAGATATGGAGAACCAGGTTGTGGAAATCGGGCCGGATGGATTTGTAGAGCGAGAACAGCCGATCCTCGGGGCTGAGTGGCGTACCTCCGGCGCCGATCCTGTCATACAGGCGCCGGAGATTGTCGACACCGCCGATAGCCGATGCATTTATGAGGGCAATTTCGGCCCGGCCCATCCGGCTTAGCATCTCGGTTACTCGCTGCACTAACGTATTGTCATCGCCGATGAGAGTCTGCACCGCTGTTTCACGTCGCTCCTGAGGCACACCGAACCACGCCTGAAGAAGCACATGCAACGGCATGACGGTGAACGGAGCCTGACCCTCCACGCGAGCTCGATCTATCCCTCTGGGCAGGGGCGGCCAACCATCGGGATGTCGTTCGGGTGGCATTTTCGTGTTATTTTCGTTAACAGAAAGAATGAACTCCCGTCCACGCTCCAGGAAGTTTTCGAACAGTTCGTGCGTGTAGGCACGACGATTGCCAATCATAATCCGTGCGCCGTTGGGCTCGTATCGGAGGCGCGCTCGACTCCGATCCGTCGGACTGAGCTTATAGCCTCTGTCACCGTACCCAAAGGGTTGGCTTGCCGAAGTTAGATGGAGTTTGAACCCGCGATCCGCGTCCTGGTCACCCAAGTCGATCCATATGCAACGCGCATCCCGCGCTCCGACGTTCAAATTGAAGCCATGAAGCCCAAGCAAGAGGGAGCGTAGGCGCTGCTGCCCATCAAGAAGGTACCATCCTTCGGGAAGCGCCGCGTTACGGGCGTCGGTCCCGGCGCGATGGCCCTGGCCACCGGCCTCGCGTTGCTGGAGCATGAATGAGCCAAGAGGTAGGCCATGGAAAACAGAGTCCCACAAATCGACAACCTGCTTGGGATCCCACGCGGAGTCCCTTTGGATCGGCGGCAGCGCGATAAGCCCGTGCTTGGGTAGCGGCTGACCTTCGACCCATTTGAAGGATGCGTGAGCCCAATCCACGAACTCAAGGAGCTTAGTCCCTCTGACCGTGGTCTCAAAAAGTATCGCCATTCCTCCGCTCTCCTTCTCTATCTGCCGCCCGTGAGACAAGATTGCGATCTGCCGTGATGCTGCGCGATCTCTCCGGCCAACTCGGCAAGCTGATACCGCAACAGATCTGGTGCCAGCACTGCAGCTGCGTCGCCCCACGTGAACAGATGCCAGCACATCTCCCGCATCCCGCCAGCCCGGAATCGGACGATCAATCCCCCATTCGCATCCCGCTCCGTGATTTGCGACGGATGAAACACCCACCCGGC
>JAJZZR010000130.1 GCA_021797465.1 Pseudomonadota bacterium
GGGTGGATGTGTTGCAACAACATCCTACCACTCTGAGCCAACCTTCTTCTTTACTTTTCAACACCTTACATCACCGCGGCTCTCGCGCTGTGGCTTATCCGAGTGCCATTCATATGTACTCCACTGCGCACGGCGCTGCGCGCCGAGTGGGCGCGCGGCTCTCTTTGGTCGCAGGGCAAGGTTGGGTGGTGACGGAGTTTGGTTTGCAGGTAGGGCTCGTGGGCCGGGGACGTTCCAGAGCGAGGCGCGTCGCTTGGCTATTAATGGCACTTGTGCTTGCGCAGTCACGTAGCGGTATTGTAATGGCCATGAATCCTGAAGACTGCTGCAATGGTTCTAGTTTCGGTGTTATCGCCACTCAGGTCAGTTACAAGGAATTCGTTGCAAAATTCCGTTCTGTGCCGAGCTGTGTCGCTAATAATGTCGCCATATTCGGCCCATCCCCAGACGAAGAGTTTCACACTGCCTTGGCGGATGTTTTCCATGGTAGTAATTGGGACCTTCAGAATTTCGGCGTACTGCGTTGCCTTGGGCCCTATAAAGCGCGTTTCTCCCGGACCAGGTTCGGACAATTCATTCCCTTGGCTGTCAAGGTCAGGCCACGTGTATCCGGGTGGTGGTTCAGATGCAAAGACCTTCCAATTGGCATAGCTGCGCATCCTCATAGCCGGGGTATTTCCGCTATTTTCCCATTGCGGTTGTATTTGAAAGTCTTGTCTGATGAGACGTGTCTCGAAAAGTCGAATAAACACGAAAGGCCGTTGTGTAGCGATGAGATTCGTATCGGCAGTCTCGGCAGCCTTGCGCGCTGCGTTCGCTGCAATTCGAGCCGTCTTGTCGGCCTTAAACACGAACAAGATTTGAACAAGAGCGACAATGGCCAAAACACCTGTAAAAATCATCAACCAATAGTTATAGAGAGTTATGGCTTTTTCAGATTCCTTGGGGATAGCTCGATCCGCTACTTTCTGCTGGGCGTTTTTATTGCCTGCATTGTTGTAGGTGTGGAGGCGTGGTTGTTTTTGAAATGAGTGCGAAGCTAAATTCCCCGCAATAGCTACGGAAAATGCAAACACAAGGACCCACAGCGTAATCTGCAATTTTCTGCTCATCTGTTGACGACCTCCCCGAGAAAGTCTGGGCGAGTTGATAATGGTGGCCACGTACCGACGAGGCCTTCGGTCGGCGGAGTATTGCGAACCGGAACGCGCGCTGCAAGGGGGCGTCGTCGGGTCGGGAGGGGTGGCCGCGTGTTAGCCGCAATATTGGGCGCCGGTGCTGCCGCGCTGGCCGCTGAATGCACGGGAACTCGATGCGCTGATTGCCCGGTGGTCCGCCGCGGTGGATCAAATCTATTCCGATTTGCGCCGCGCGCCGCGTCAAGTGCGACCGAATCAGACCCTCCGGTTGCATGGGGTGCGCGGCTGTGTTACGGTTAACAGGTGCGCTGCCGGCGGGTAAATTCGAAGGCGCAAGGCACCAACATCGCGCCGGTACCGGTTGTCCCCAAGGCAAGACAAGAGCCCGCCCCAGCTGGTACGCTTCCCGCAGCGCGATTCACTGCTAGTTCGGTCCCTGCCTTCGGGCAGGGTGCGGAGCTGGCGGCGAACACCTAATTCGGCGCATGCCGGCTCCTGTTCGAACATAGGAGTTAGAGTGTCATGGCCATCAAGTCAAATTCAAGCGATTACGGTTGCGAGCAGATGTACCTTGCCGTACGCAGCATGTGCGGGCGCGGATTTCTCGACGAGCATCTCGTCAATGCCACCATCCCGTTTCTGCTAGTCATTGAGGAACACGATCTCCCCGATGGGGAATTGCAATAGGACCTCAAGTACGTACTTGAGTGGACGAAGCGCAACCTAGAGGGCGGAGCGGTGAGGAAACTACCTGACGATATCGAACTCAACATACTCGTCGAGAAGATGTTGCATGTCCTTCTCGCGCTTACAGTGCAGATAGCCAAGAAGCACGACTAGCGGGGCTTTGGGGGTCGCGGGGCACCCACAGTGGGGCGGTACGCGCCCCCGGGGCTGACTTTGCCGCCCTTTGGCACGCTCCTTGCATTTCCCGGCGTACTCGGTTACTATTAACGGCATGGTGTTCATGAGAACACCAAGTAAGAGGTAATCCAATGGCCACTGCAAAGAAAACTGCAACGAAGAAAGCGGCGCCGACCGCCGACAAGGGACTCACGCCCATCAAGGAGATTGCGCTGGGCGCCAAGCAACGGACCAGCAAGCGCCACGGCCCGAAGGACAAACTGTACGCGCTGCTGCAGCGCAAGGGCAGCACCAAGTTCGGTGCGCTGCTGGTCGCAGCCGAAAAAGAAGGGCTGCCGGCCAGCAAAGTGCGGAAATGGGTTCCGTCCTGGGAGAAGAAGGGCTATATCACCATCGCGTAATGGCAAAGGGTCGCGCCCGGTGCCGCCCATGGGCACCGGGCCCTCCGAGTGGGAGTAACAATCATGGCAATCAAGAAGGGCAGCAGCAGATTGCGGTTGAAGAAGGCGCAGCTCGCCTTCTACCCGGAACCTGCGGATTATGAGGCGTTGAAGCGGTTGAGCGCCCGCACCCGCGTACCGCAGCAGGTTTATCTGCGCGAAGGGCTCGACTACATTCTGGCAAAATATAAGAAGGAGCTGCGAGAATGAGCGCTGTACCGGCCAGGGGAAAAGGTCCCAAGACTCGCGATTACTTCGCTGAGCTGTTCGTGGCTGGGATTATGGGAGACGCGCAGTGGCAAATCTATTTTCCGAAGCGTGATGTAGGCTTCGACTTCATCGCCGCGAAGCTCGTACAGGACCGCATGCGGATTCGGCCTGTACAGGTGCGCGGGCTCTATCCCACCGCCGAGAAGAAGGATCGCTCGCCTTATAGGTGGAGTGGACGGTTGACGCAGGTGCATCCGGCCCTGGTGGTGGCGTTCTGCTACTTCAGCTCGGATCATATGACAGTTGCGCCAACATGCGTTGCATATGTTCCTCTTGCGCAACTGAAGCGCCCATCCCGTGGGGGCTATAGATTCGACGGGTCTAAGTTGCAGAGTGGGGTCGTCACGCCCCGGCGGGATTTCGCTCATCTGTTCGGGTGGAGCGGACTAAGAGCATTGGAACAAGTGGGGGAAAGCGCATGAGTACCGCCGTAATCTACGTCCGCGCCAGCACGGGCGAGCAGGTTTCCTCCTGCGAGCAGCAGGTGCGCGAGTGCACCGAAAAGGCCAAGGCCCTCGGGCTGAAGGTTTCGCAGGTCTACAAGGACCAGGGCATCAGCGGCGCGCGGCACGACCGCCCCGAATACCAGAGGATGCTCGCCGCAGCCGGTAACAAGGAGTTCGGCACGCTGCTGCTCTGGAAGCAAAGCCGCCTCGGCCGCGACCAGCCCGAAGTGGAGCGCGCCATGCGCCGGCTGGAGTTCCACGGGCTCCGCATCGTCACGCTCGATGGGTACGACACCAGCGCCAGCACGCTGAAAAACCGCAAGCTGATTCGCGTTGTAAAGGGCGCGATGGACGAAGCGTACCTCGACGATCTGCGCGACGACACGCTGCGCGGCCAAACGGATCAGTATCTAAAAGGCTTCTGGTGCGGCGGGCGCCCGTACGGGTACAAGCTGGTCGAGGTGACCAGCAAGACCGAGAAGGACGTATACGGCCGTTGGAAGCGCATCGGCTCGCGGCTGGAGATCGACAAGGAGCAGGCCAAGATCGTGCGTGAGATATTCGAGCGCTACGCGCACGGCGCCAGTCCGCAGCGCATTGCCGCCGACCTGAACGTGCGCGAGGTGCCGTCGCCCGGCTCGGCTTGGAACCGCAAGGCGCGCCGTTGCGCCGGCTGGGCGCGCAGCGGCGTATGGCAGATGCTGCGCAATCCGCTGTACAGCGGCACGTATTACTGGAAGAAAACGCAATGGATCAAGCCCGAGGGAGGCCGCCGCGTGGCGCAGCTGCGCAAGCGTGATGAGTGGATGAGCCGCCCCGCGCCTGAACTGGCCATCGTCAAGCCGGCGATCTGGAAGCTCGCGCAGGTCCGACTGAGCGTCAACAACGACAAGCCGAAGGACAAGCGCCTGCAGAGCGGTGGCCGCGCGGTGTACTTGCTCAGCGGTCTGCTGCGGTGCGGCGAGTGCGGGGCGCATTTCGTGCTCGACAGCGCCACGCATTACCGCTGCGGCAGCGTGGTGGATGGGAAGGCGTGCGACAACGATATTCGCGTGCGGCGCGACGTGGCCGAAGAGGTGATTTTGCGCCCCGTGGTCAACGTGCTGCTCGGTAAGGACGTAATCGCCGAGATGGCCAAGGAGATGCGCGGCTACTACGCCGAACGCATGACCGAACTGCGCGCCAAGCGTGCCACCGTGCCCGCCGAGGTCGAGGAGCTGGACAGGCGCATTGCCCGCTTGCGCGACCGGCTGAAGGCCGGGGACCCCGACCTCGCCGCTGACGAGCTGGCCGCCATCATCCAGAAGGCGGAAGCCAAGCGCGCCGAGCTGCTGGCCGACCAGCCGGAGGCAAGGCGCATGGACAAGGTGCTGCATGCCCTGCCGGCCGCCGCCGAGCAGTACCGGCAGCAGATAACGAAAGGGCTACAGGGCAACGCGACCGAAGCCGGCCGGGCGCGCATTGCGGTGCGCAAACTGCTGGGGGACCAGATAAACCTGCTACCCGCCAAGGGCGGCAAGCATCTGGTAGCGCATCTCGAATTTCAGCGCGCCGCGCTCGTTGCGGGGGCCGTAGGTTCGGTTGGTAGCGGGGGCAGATACCGAATAGTGAGCGTAAGTCACTGAACGTAAAAGGAATATTGACTAGTCTCCGTATAATTTGTGACCGGATTTTGTGACCATTATGGGGGCGGTGCCCCTCTCTGTGCCAGCTCGAGATCGTGCGAAATTTTGCTGCGCTCTGCCGCGCCAGCCGTGGGTGCGAAGCCGGAGTGATCGGGACACTGTGAACTGATGGGACAGAAGGCTAACGGCGATTGCCGTATTTCATAGGGTTTCGTGAACTCGACACGATATAACTACCCCCATTTATACCCCCACCGTGCACAGGTTCGCACGGCTCCCGAAGCAAACTTCAGCTTCGGCGGTCAACAATTTATGCGATTCGTTGATCAGTCCAGCACAATTTCTAATTACGGCTGCCATGTATCGGCGCGGAAAAAGCAATGCACCCTCACATTGGGATTGCCATGATAAACGTGGCGCACGTAGTCTTCGCAGCCCTCTCGCGACTCAAAGTTAGGCCCCAAATACTCGCATGCGTTATTGCCTGCTGCTATACCGTACAGTTTGATGCAATCGAACGGCGCGTAGATTCCGGCAAGGCTCGTTTGTGTCGACGAAGTAAATGGGAACGGGGGGGATGGTAGATAGTAATAGATTGCGTCGATCAACCTGAGTACGAGCGTTCGGAAAGACATGTTGGCGACCTGGACATCGCTTAGTCCGGTTTCTTTCTGCAGTACGGTGCTGTTTGGCCCATGATGGAATTTTGCTCGGCATACAGTCGCCATAATATCGTCCGCAGGTCCGTATTTCCGCAAATGCGTTTCGTACCAGGCAAACACTGCGTGGCTCGCGCCATACGGTGGAACGTTGCAGTTTGGCTTTGGCACAGCAGCCGACGCCACGCCATTTCGCGCCATTATCAGGAATACTAGGACCGCGCAGATTGTTATGTGCGAAGTTTTCATAGCTGATGATTCCGTATTTGCCTGTAGCGCACTGCAACATGACTGCTACGACCACGATGCTATAACGTGAGTCATGCAGTCATATGTACTATCGCTCTCTACGCCGAGCCTTGCACAACCGCACCACCGCGAAGTTCGCGCTGACCGCGATGATCTCTATCTTGTTCCGCCAGATTCTACGTCTGTATCACGCGATACCGGCCGATGCCGTCCAATCGGTTTTCCGGATTGTACAAGAGATGCCTCCATCACAGGATTCTATCTACGTAGGCGTTAATTAACCTCGACGCTCGCTGATAGACCCGTTCCCCACCGCCGTATTGCGCGTAACGCGGTCGGCTGCCCCACACCGATCATTGCATCCGGCGCTGATGGACGGTGACCTCAGATGCTGGTCAGCGATACTCGGCCAGCTCTTGCCGCTGTTCCCGCAGCGCCCCCGCTAGCTCCCGCAGCGTGGTCCGCGTGCCGCCCTTCCAGGCATTGCGAGCACAGCGCGCTCTACCGGCGGCGGACCTCGGTCCGGTCGCTTTCTCCCAGGGTCGCCATAGCCGGATCAGCTCCGCTTGCCGTGCCCGCCGTCCCGGCGTCCAACCATTCGCCATGCTGTTGCTCCAATAGTTTGTTCTGCGGATTTTCGTTTTCTTGCGCGCGCGCGGGAGTCGCCGGCCCAGGTGTCCCGTTGTTCACCTGTTGCGGGCCGTTCGCCACGTTCGCTTGCCGGATAAATGTCGGGTTCAGCGGGTTCTTCAGCAGCGCCAGGGTCTCGAGGGTCGCGCGGCACTGAGACTGCGCCCGCAGGGCGAGCCGCATATAGCTTTCCGTGGCATCCAGGTACTGCCCAATGTTTTTTGCTGCTCGACCGATCATGGAGAAAAACATTGCATCAAGCGTGTGCGCTTGGCAAATCAGCATTTCCTCGGCGCGGGACAGGTCATTCTCTTTGCTTAACAATTTGGTTTGCTCACGCAAAGCCAGCGTGAGGGCAGCCGCGTCCGTCTGATCGCCTGACAGCTTCAACTGATCAATAGCATTCCCTGCGAGCGTCGATGGACGCAGCATCTCTCGCGCATAGCTGAAACGCTTTATTGCTTTCTCCGCTGGTGACGGTGCAGATGGTTTTGCGTCCGGTTCCGGCCCTTTACGTTCGGCTTTGCATTTGCGTGTCATCGGTGCAGCTCTTTGTTGCAGGTCTGTATCGGTGCTCATCGTGATTGTCTCCGGGCTTCGCGCTCGATCCGCAGCCGATGCAGGGTGCGTGCGAGCAGCCGCACGGACGCTACGAGTAAGAGGACGCCGAGGGTGCGGGCGATCATGACGGCCTCGCTTCGGCGGCCGTGCGCCAGTACTCAGTAAACAGAGCCAGTCCCGGCCAGCGCTCGGCCGGCACGGTCAGCTCGCCGGTGACAATTGCCCCCGTCGAGTCGCGCAGCCCCAGGACTACCGAGACGGGGCCGCTCGCCGGGCCGCTCGGGGTCGCGCCTTGAACGTCGAAGGCGTAGCGCAGTGCCGGATCGGCCTGGAGCCGCGCCACAACAGCCGCTCGCCGCCGTTCCAGCGTGCGGGCATCAGGTTCAGCCGGTTGCCAATCATCGGCGCAGCCGTCTGCATACGCACCCCAAGTCTCTACCTTGTGCCGAGCGCACCAGCCGTCCGGTTGCTTCCCCGGTCCAGGCCGGTAGTGCGCACAGCTCCCGCACGCGCCGGTCTGCAACGCGGGGTCATTCGCGGCGGTGTGCGGCCTCTCGGGTCGCCTCGGATTCGGTTCGGTGGAAGATCGCCGGCCAGCAGCGGCGGCCCTTGCGAGTCTCATCAGCTCAGACATGGAACCTCCGATTTACGTGTGCGACGTGCGACAAAAGCGACATATGCGACCAAAGCCCCCCTGTGCGGCTCATGGGGCACCCCCTTTGGTCGCTTTCGTCGCTTTTGTCGCAGCTCGCCATACCTCGGACGGTCGCCCGCCGGTCTGTTCATCGGTCTTGCGAGCCAGTCCGCGTTGCACCAGCAGGTCTAAGGCAGCCTGCACACGCTCGGCCCGTTGGTGTCGCTTGAACAGGTCGCGCACGTCGGTCCGTGTCAGCCCCTTATCGCCGGCCCGTCGCAGCGCTTCCAGCAGCTCATCGGCCACCGGATCGCCCAGGGAATTCCCGAAGATATACGCGGCAGATGCTTGGGCGTACTCGATGACGGACAGAGCCGCTAGCATGTGCGGCACGTCGATCTCCGCCGAGCAGTCCGCCAAGGCATAGATCAACGCGAGGCGCAGCGTCTGCGCTTCCGAACGGGCCGTGACAGCCCCCACCATGCCGGCCCGGGGCTGCGACAGCTCGGCGTACACGCCGGCCCAGATCGCTCGGGCGGCGTCGCTCATCCGAACTTCGCCGAGGGTGCGCGCGCGCTCCACGGCGCGAGCGATCCGCGCCGCCAGGTCCGCCAGCACGTCCGGGTCCAGCGGCTCGCCGCCGAACGGGAGCAGCTTGGAGCGGCGGGCCAATCCGAACAGGAACCGATTGGCGAAGCCGTTTGCCGTGTCCGTCGCGTTCAACTCGGCCCGCAACTCTGGGATCGTGATATGCCCGATGATGCAGACATGCGCGCCGGTCGCAATGATCGGGTCGCTTTTGGTCAGGGTCCGCATTTGCCCCGTGTCCCAGGCCGCACGAACGGTAGCGCTCAATGTGTTGCCGCTTCTCGCCGTCTGCCTGAGCGCCTGCGAGAACTCCGACTCAATAACCATAAGTCGCTTGTCATCAACGCCGGGATCGCGTTCGGCCACTTCCATGACTTGCTTCTTCTTGTTGAACTTCTCGATGTCGCGCGCGTCGCGGACGTGGTATTTGAGACCTTCGCCGCTTGACAGTCCCTCGACGTTCCCAGGCCAGCAGCTCGTGGCGCTATAGATTTGCTTCACGCGCCCCCAGGACGTGCCCTTGCGGGCCTTCGATGACTCCCCGACGATGACGGCATACAGCGCCGCATGGTGTTCGTCGCCCTCTACCTTAACGTGCGGCCCGCGTCCTACCGTTGCGCCGAATGCGACCAAAGTTTGCAGCAAGATCGCCGCCGGATCGGCTTCGGTTTGCGGCTCGATCAGGTCTACGATTTCACCGATGATGCCGTGGTACGCCTCCTTGGCGAGCGGAACAGGCCACGGTGCGGGGTCTGTAGGTTTCGTCTCCGTGCTCGGTTGGACAGACTCCACCGGCTCGGCCTCAGGCTCGCGCGCCGCCTCGATACCGGCCCGCACAGCATCTAGTCCCTCGGCCCGGTGAACGTCGTTCCAATCGCCGCCTTCCTTCGGCGGAATCGCCGCTGATGCCCCGATGGCGCGCGCCGCCTCGAGTGCTGCACGTTGCCCGGTGCCCGACTTGTCATTGTCGGCGCACACGACGATGCGAGCCTCGGGAAACTTCGCCCTCAGCGCTTCGGCAACTGCGCGCAGATTCCCGGCACTGAACGCAACTGCAACGGCGTGCCCGGTAGCCTCATGCACGCTCGCGCCGGTGGCGTACCCCTCTGTGATGCACAGCGCGCCGTCAGGTTTTCCGATTGCGTGGTAACAGCCTTTCACGCGCCCGCCGGGTAGGAACTTCTTTTCACCGTCTCCGGTGATGCGCTGAAGGTTCACAATCTCCCCGCCTGTCGCCATCGGCACGAGCAGCTCATTGCCGCTCGCGCGCACGCCGTAGGGCTTTACACCCTTCGTCGTCAGGTAGGGATGATGCGCCGGGGCCGGTGTGGCTTCGTGCCAGGTGTTCCGCGCCCGCGCCGCAGTGTCGTGTTGCCGTTCGGCCTCATCCGCTTGGCGTGCCCGGTGCATTGCTTCCATGCGTTCGCGGAAGGCGCGCAATTCCTCCGGGGTGTGCTTACGTGCGTCTCGCGCGTGCCAGGACTGCCTGATGCCGGCCCGCCAGCAACCGAACATCCCCGCCGGCACGCCGTCCAGGTGCAGCGTGTAGTAGCCCGAATCGTCGCCGCGCCGGCCATCGGCGGCGAAACGGTGAAGCCTGCCGTCCGCCTCGATTGTGCCCGGTGGTGTCAGCCCCGCCGAGGCAATCGCCGCGCGGAATTGGTCGATCACGCCGTGCTCAGTGATCGGTGGTGGCCGGCCATTCTCGGGACTGGCGCGAGTTTCCATGACGGTGCTCATGCCGCGTCCCCGGTGGCGTCATGGTCCGGCTGGGTCCATTCCTCGCCGCGAGCACGGGCGGCCAGATAGGCGGACAGCTCAGCGGTCAATACGCCGCTTGCGCGTCCGCCGGGGCAGAACTTGACGATCTTGGGAAACTGACCGCGCCGCTCGAGCCGATAGATGCTCGGCAGGCTCATGCCCGTGAGGTCGGGCAGGCGGTGCGTCCGGGTAAAGCCTTGGGGTCTCGAAAACATGACGGTCTCCTAGGAGTTGACCGTCCTGAATCATAAGGACATATCCGGCTGTGTATATCCATAGATAGGCGGTGCCCGCGCCTAAATTGCCAGTGTCCCCAGGAGACTCCCCGGTTTCCCCGGGAGACTGGGTTATGTTTTGGCCTTCCCCTCGGCGGCCCGGCCCTCGGCAAGCCACGTCGCCACGGTTGAAGATTTGAAGGGTTTGCCGCCGATTAACAATCCCTCAGCCTCGAGTGCGGCGGGGTAGTAATCAGCATCGGCGGCATCCGCCTTGTGTGCGAATTTGGCATAGTCACCTTCGTTCCACCATTTGAGTACCAGCTCCTTGGCTTTCCGGGTCTCTCTGTGTCGTGCCGCGTTCGCTTCCTTTGATTGTTTTGTGCGTGCAGCAGCTTGGGCGGCTTCTGCCTGTATTGGAAGCCTCGCGCGCAATTCGTTCATTGCGCGGCGGTTCTTAGCTTCGCTCGCCGCGTAGCAGGCCGTGCCGATTATGTCGGAGTACTCGGGTACGTGCGGAAAGGGTGCTCCAAACTTTTCAGAAAGGGCTTTTGAAAGATGCAGTTGAGCTGCGCTCACAAACAGCGATACGGACAGAATCGCGTAGAGCATCGCATCATCGGCATCAGGACCTAATTCTTCGTCAACAGCGTCAGACGCAGGAAGTTCGCTAACGCAATATTCCATGTACTGCAATGGGCCATCGAGTACGTCCCGGGCCGGGTAGTAGCCAAGACCGTCTGGACCGTCAGCAATGGCTTCATCGGCGTAATGGATCCAATCGAATGTCTGTTGCAGTTGGAAGGCCGCCTTGTGGATAGTCTCGGCATCAATTCCATTCAGGACTTTCAGGGCAGTACGCAATGCGTATTCCGCCGAACTTTCGCCTAAATGTTTGTATACCGCAGTAAATGACTCGGGCCACCGCGTAGGACAGAATCTTGACGGATTGCCTAGTAGCGTGCGTTCCTTCTGGGCGGCTCTCGCCAGCTCTATCAAGTCCGCTTCGGCCTGCGCATTGTCTGCGATTTCGGCCAACTCATGTTCCACGGGATCGTAGTCGTCGTAACCGCCCATTGCCGCCTCCTATCAGGCCCTATCGCACGAAAAGCCACCACGGCAGGAAGTGATAGGAGCCTCTTTTCCCGCCCAGGGATCAGCCGGGCGGTAGCCGTGGCGGGGTCTTGAAAACCTATGCTGGCGCTCTGAACGGCAGCACGTTGGTCTGTGGGTTTCCCTCGCGCAATTCAGTGAGCCAGTCCGCCCAGCGCTGCATCATGACGCGGCGTTGCGGTTCGAAGGTCGCGCGGTCATAGGCTTCGCCGTACTTGTCGGCGGTCAGGTGCGATAGCTGGTACTCGATCAGCTCATCGGGAAACCCGAGGGTTTGCTTCAGATTCGTCTTGGCGGTCGCGCGGAATCCGTGCCCGCTCATGACTTCCTTGGGGATGCCGAGCGCGCGCAGCGCGGTCAGAACCGCGTTATCGGACATAGGGCGGTCTCTGCCGCGCGCCGATGGGAACATATACTCGCCGTTGCCAGTGTGTTCTTGCAGCTCGCGCAGCACCTCGAGTGCTTGGATTGCGAGCGGGACATGGGCCATGCGGACGCGGCCCGCCTCAATGTGTTTTCGCCGTTGCTTCGATACCGGGTATACCCATTCGGCGCGCTCGAAGTCTATTTGCGACCATTTGGCATGACGCAGCTCGCCGGGGCGCACAAACAGCATCGGTGCAAGTCTGAGCGCGGCGCGCACGGCGGGCGTTCCTTGATATGCCCAGATGCCGCGCAGCAGGTCCGCAAGTTTCGCCGGCTCTGTGATCGCCGCGCGGTGACGGGTGACATGCTCTGGCATCAGCTCTCGCAGCAGCACCAGTGCGGCATCGGCGGCGTCATAGTGAATGTCGAGCAGTGCCCGACCATAGCGGACAACGGCACGGATCAGCCGGAACATCCGCCATGCGGTCTCAATCGAGCCTTTCTCCGCGCAGGGCAATACGGCGGTGACGATCTCGCGGGCGGTCAGGTCGGCCAGCGGTCGCGCGCCGATGGCACGGTTTGCCTTGCCGATCAGCCGCTCATTGCGCGTGCGGTTGCCTTCGGCCCATACCTGCCGTGCCATCCATCGCTGCGCAACATCCTCAAAGGTGCCCGATGTGATCTCGCGGCGGCGCAGAGCGTCCAGCCGGCGGTCGGTGATGGGGTCCGATGGGGCAGGGCTAGCGAGTTTCGCGCGCTCCTTGCCGGCCAGATCGCGCGCAGCAGCAAGCCCCACGGCGGGGTACTTGCCCAGGCTCATCCGCCGGGTCTTTCCGTTGAGCGTGTAGCGGAGCAGCCAGTACTTGCGGCCCCAGGGTTCGACCGCCAGGAACAGCCCCTCGGCGTCGTGGAGCGTGTATCGCTTCGCCTTGGGCTTGGCAGCCTTGATTTTGGCGTCGTTCAGCATGCGGCGGTCTCCTATCGACCTAACCGCCCTTGTGACCAGTGCCCGGCTTGCGACCGGATTTTGTGTCCACTCTCGGGCGGGTGCCTAGCTGCCCGTCATGATACACCCTGAAATGTCGCTATATGCCCAAGTGGCTGATTTCAGACAGAAAAAACCCCGCACGGTGGCGGGGTTGATACGTCTCGAAATGTCTTGAAACGTGGATTTGGTAGCGGGGGCAGGATTTGAACCTGCGACCTTCGGGTTATGAGCCCGACGAGCTGCCAGACTGCTCCACCCCGCACCAGGAGGGGGCGCATTGTACGGAGCGAATGACATTCCAGCAAGTGATTTGCGAGCCCTTAATTCTGCTCAATGTGAGCGCTGATCTGCTGCGAACATGCTCCGATCTGATTGCAGCGCGGATTACTTAAGGGCTGCCTGTATCCGTTCTGCCACGCTTGTGGCATCGTCTGGGTCGAGTGGGTGCATTGGCCATCCGATTCCTAGACCCTCGGAGCGGTTGGGCTTGGGAATGATATGGAAATGCACGTGCTCGATCGCTTGGTGCGCTCCGCTGCCGTTGTTCTCCAGGACGTTGTATTCCTCGACTCCGGTTGCCTGGATCACTGCCCGGCACAGGCGCGGTAGGGCACGTCCAATCGCCGCCGCAGATTCGTCTGAAAGCGCATCCAGGGTGCGGGCGGCTTCCTTGGGGACCACCAGCGTGTGTCCGGCGCTGAGCGGGTTGATGTCGAGGAAGGCCAGAATCCGATCGTCCTCGTATACCTTGTGGCACGGAATTTCGCCGCGGATGATCTTGCTGAAGACGGTCTCGGACATAGGGCCTCTCTCCAGGGTTGAACTGCTCTAGTGCTCGCTCGTGCACGGTCATGGCGGTGCCTGGCTGGGGGCGCTGCGCGGGCTCTTCGCCTGCGGTCGCGCGCTTCAGACAAGAGCAGCATGATCGCGGGACCCTCCGGCTGGCGCGAGCGCCGCCGGAGGGCGCGCGCCTCATCCGGTGACCAAGTCGATGCGCTGCGTATAGAACGTGTTGCTCGCCGAGTCGTACGTTCCGATGGCCACCAGCTCGGTGATGCCGGTCGAGCCGTTGAGTGTGCTCGTGAGGCCCGAGAGGAAGCTCGAAGACGAATCGTATACGGAGACTCCCTTCGAGCCGTTACCGATGCCGAATTCCGCGTTGCCGCAGTTGCCGCTGGAGCATCCGAACGCGATGGTCGGGCTGGCGGAGAGGCTGGAAAGCTGCACGGTTTGCGGTCCGGTCTGCATGACGGCCGACTGGATGCTCGCGTTCCCGAGGTTGACGACCAGACCCGAGCTGCCCGAGGACGTGAACGGCGCCGTCGTGCCGCCATTCCACTGCACGATCAGGTCGGTCGGTCCGGCACTTGCCGGCGTTACGCTCGCGGCCGAGAAATCCGGTGGCGCCGAGCCGAACGGCGTCATGAACCCCACGGCCGACAGCAACGTCCCTGCGGTGGTGCCACTCTCATCCGTCGTTCCGGTATTGACCGAGTAGCTCGCCGGATTGGCGTCCTCGCTGCCCGTCACGCCGGTGCCCGTGAAGTCAAACGTGGTGGGCGAGTCGAGGTCGATCTGCTGCAGATCGAGCGTGGCGCTGCCGCTGGCTCCGGAGACCAGGGTGCCCCAGATCGTCGTGGGCTGCATCCGAACCTCTCCGGTGGCCGCATCGAGCGAGTTCGGCATAACGCTGGTACCTTTCGTTCCCGTCCCGGAGACGCTGATCCGCTGGCCGACCGATATGGATTGGATGCCAAGCCCACTGGTTGCTGTGCCGTCTTCGGTGACGACCGTCGAGGGGCCGACCGTGACGGTGGCCGTGGGGTAGTAGGTGAGGGTGGCGTTGGCCAGGCAGTAGTTCTCCGGACAGACGGACTCCGCCCGCGCCAATGTGAGTGTGTCACCGCTGCGTGCCGAGACGGTGCCGCGGATCACCGCGGTGCCCTGGGTGCTTACGCTGGTGCCGGCATAGATCTGCGTTGCGTTGAATTCCGGGATGATCGTCGCGAGGCTGCCCAGAGTGCCGTACGCCGTCATCACCGCCTGGGATTGGATGTTGGCGAGCGCATTGAGGCCGGCCGAACCCTCGTAAACGTGCCCGTTGATATCGAAATACGTGCTGGAGCTGGTGTTGACGGTCAAGGCACCCACGCCGGGGTCGGTGTAGTAGGTATCATCGAACGGGCGGATGTTCTCGACCACGTTGCTCTTGCCGGGTTGTGACAAGACCAGCTGGCCGCGGGCCCGCAATGGGTTCGTATCGACGGGCTCGACAGTGGCGACGGCGTAAGGGCTGACCGTGACGGTATTGGTCGCAGCATCGATCGCGGTCGAGGCTGCCAGATCGATATCGACGGCGACGGGCGTCGACTTGTCCAGGCTGATGACCAGGGGGTGATTCGGGGCGAACTTCACCGTCACCGGGATGACCTTCGATGCGCCAGTCGTGACGGTCGCCGGCTTCGTCGCGCCCCGCAGGTAGATCGTCGGACTCGAGTAGTCGAAGTAGATGGTCATGCTGGTATAAGTGCCGATCGGAACACCCGGGGCACCGAACAGCTCGGTAAGATTGACGCGGCGCGTCAGATCGACCTGCTCATCGTTCGACTGCGCAGGATAGACATAGCCATTCTTCTGGGTCAGCTCGATGGTGTCGATGCCGATGACATAGGCGCCGAAGGCCCCGGCCGCGTCGGCCGTCAAGGTGAGCACCGGAGTACCGTTGTAAACGCGCGTGCTGGCGCTGCAGCCAGCCAACCCGATCGCGAGCGCCCCGGCCAGTACGAATAGTGCGGTGCGCACCGTGGCCAAAGCGCCCGGTTTTGCGCGAGCGCAATCGAATCTCATCAATATCCCCCTTCACTCGGGATGGCGTGGAAATCGGCGGGCGGCTCAGCGTGAGCGACCGGCGAGCTGGCAGTGTATCGTTTTGAGCGTGCGGCGTCGCGAGGGTTCCTGATCCCGGCTCGCGAGTCACCGCAGGTGCGGGCGGTCCCGGGCGGGGTGCGTGCCCCCGCGGGCGGTGCCGCCGCCGCCTCCGTCATGGCACCGGGTCATCCTGGAACAGTTCTCCACTGGGCGCCGAGGTGCTGCCGAACATGAACATGGTGTACACGTCGCCCGAGGCGAGCGTGGCGTAATTCGTATCGGCGGTATTGGGCTTTGAGTAAAGCGTCTGCCCGGTGACGTCATCGGTCACGATCACGGTTCCGGTCGATGTGGCCGTAACCTGGGTATCGTAGGGCGATGTGCCGCTGGCACTGCCGCTCGGTACGTCGCTGCCCAGTGGAATATTGGTGGCCACAGGCAGGAAGTCGATGGACAGGGAGATCGGATCGGTGGTCCCCGACATGGCATTGACCAGCCGAACGCTGGAGTAGCCGCTGAGCGGCGGAATGTTGCTGTCGGTGAGCAGACTTTCTTTCACCGCTCCGGCAGTGCCGTAGATGAGTAAAGTGTAATCTTGGCCGGGGCTCATCGTCTGGCTGGGCACGGCGACCGAGACGCCATTCACCGTCAGCGTCACCGGATCGCTGCCGGCGGGCACCAGCTCATAGGGGCCGATCACACCTTCGGGCGCGGCGCTCACCAGCGCGGTGGAGCCCACCGACGCCGACACACTGCCGTCCAAGCCGATCACCGCCCGCACGCGCGCATCGGGATTGGAGTAGGTCGTGAGCGAGCCTTTCTCGGGCAAGGCCATGACGTTGACCAGGTAGCCGCCAGGGGTCTCGGTGATGATCAGCGAGAGCGTCTTCAAGTTGCCGAGCGTGATGCTCGGGAGCTCGAAGCGCAGGTCGGTATTCTTGCCCGCGCCCGTGATGCGCAGCTCGTACGTCCCAGCCTTGATCTCGGTGAAACCGGTCGAGTGACCGCCTTTGACCGCGCTGAAGTTCGGCGAGGCGTCGTTCAGCGGCAGCCCGGGGCTCGTCAAGTACACATCGAGGCTGCCGGCGTCCGGGTCGGCGTTGAGCACCTCTACGTTGGTATAGCCGCCGCTTGGGCCGGGTTGGTCCTCGCCGATGGCCATGTCAGCGAACTCGCCGCTGTCGCCGTAGGCGACGTAAGTCATCGTTTGGTTGGTGGAAAATGACTGGCTGGCGCTCGAGAGTGCATTCGCCGGCGCCACGCCGTGGCTGGTGAAGTAGACGGTATAGGCCTGCGGCGTGATTTGCGCGTAGCTGCTGACCGTACCGGAGGCGACATCGCTGATTTGCGGTTTGCCGAACGTGCCGCCCAGCTCGAAATACACATCGAGCGCTGAATAGCCGGCGCTCGCGTTGAGTAACCGGATGCTGGCATCCTGGCTCGTGCCGCAACCGGCCAGAGCCAGCGACAGCAGCACGGCCAGGACCGCGCCGCACGGTGCCTTGGACATGGATTACGTATCCTTCGAAAGAAGCCTGAGCGGATCGACCGCAGCGCACGCATTCGGCGCGCCGTCCCTAGGATAGCGAATCGCCCGGCGGATTGCCCCTGCCGGTGCCCGTTTCCCCCTTATGGGTCGGACGGCTGACCGTCGATCCAGGTCTTCAGGACGTTGATCTGCTCGTCGGCGAGCACAAGATTGGCGCGGTAGCCGGGCTCGATACGGCCCAGCTCATGAGCGAGGCCCAGGAATTCCGCCGGATACAGGCTCGCCATGTACACCGCCTCATGCAACGGCAGATCGAGCATTTCGATCACGTTGCGCACGCACGTGGCGAGGTCCGTATTCGACCCGGCGAGGCGTCCCTCCTCGTCGTAACAGACCAGGCCATTGACCGTGATGCGCCGGCCCTGCAACTCGAACGAGCGTATGTCGGTGCCGAGCGGCGGCATCGCATCGGTGACCAGCATGAAACGCTCGTGCGGCTTGCACCGCAGCGCCAGGCGCAGCACGGGTGGGGCGATATGCTCGCCGTCAGCGATGATCCCGCACCAGCTGGATCGATCCTCGAGCGCCGCCCCGACCACGCCCGGCTCGCGGCTGGTCAGCTGCGACATGGCGTTGAACAAGTGGGTGAAGCCGCGCAGCCCGTTGCGCAGCGCTTCGGTGACTTCGGCGTACGTGGCGTTGGTGTGACCGGCCGAGACGATTACGCCCGCATCGGCGAGCTGCTTGATGATCTGCGGGGTCGTCACTTCGGGGGCCAGCGTCACCACCGTGCGCCCGGCGCCCAACGAGGTGAGCAGGCCGAGCGCGCTGTCGTCGAGCTCACGCAGTTTGGCCGGATCGTGAACCCCCTTACGTTCCATGCTGAGGAAGGGACCCTCGATGTGGATTCCCAGCACTCCGGGCACCCCGGCAGCCATCGCCGCGCGGGTCGCCTCGATGGCTTGGGACACAACCTCAAGGTCGGTACTGATCAGAGTCGGCAGGAATCCCGTCGTGCCGAAGCGCCGGTGCGCCCGGCCGATCTGGCGAATGGCCTGCACCGACGGCGCGTCATTGAAGAGCGCGCCGCCGCCGCCGTTGACCTGGATGTCGATGAACCCCGGTAGAAGCAGCGCGCCGCCGAGATCGACGCGTTCGAGACCACGGCAACGGGCATCCTCGGCCGGCAGGATGTCCTGGATGCGTCCCTCGCCGATGAGCACACACTGTCCCGAAACGAGTGACGTGCCGCGCAGCACCCGTCCGTTTATGAGAGCGATGGGCATCAGACCGTCTCGGTAACCTTGCGCAAATGAGGGGGGTGGTCGGGGTCCAGCCCCCGCGCGAGCGCCAGCGCGTTTGCCAGACGGTAGAACGATTG
>JAJZZR010000536.1 GCA_021797465.1 Pseudomonadota bacterium
CGCCGGCAGACCATGAGCGTCCTCGCGGCGCCGATTGAGATACGCGGCCACCATGGCGTCGTAGCGGGCCGTGTGGGCGAACACCTTGGCGGCCAGATGGGCCCGCGTCGCCGCATCGATGCAGCCGTCGTGCGCGGCGAGCTCGTGGATCAGGACGGCGTAGTCGGCCGGATCGACCGCCACGGCCACGGACTCGTGATTCTTCGCGGCCGCGCGCAGCATGGCCGGCCCGCCGATGTCGATGTTCTCGATCGCCTCTGCATAGCTGCACTGAGGCCGGGCGACCGTCTCGGCGAATGGATACAGATTGACGACCAGCAGATCGATCGGCTCGATGCCGTGCAGCTGCATGACCGCCTCGTCGATGCCACGTCGCCCGAGCAGTCCGCCGTGTATCTTCGGATGCAGTGTCTTCAGCCGCCCGGCCATGATTTCCGGGAAGCCGGTGTGGTCCGACACTTCACGGACCGCAAGGCCCTGGGCCGCGAGCAAGCGCGCCGTGCCGCCGGTGGAGAGTATTTCCACCCCGCGTGCCGCCAGCGCGCGCGCCAGCTCGACCACGCCGGTCTTGTCGGAAACGGAAAGCAGAGCCCGCCGGACGGGCCGCGGCGTCGAATGCATCTCGGACAGTCAGTTGGCCAAGCCGAATTGCCTGAGCTTCTTGCGCAGCGTGCCGCGGTTGATCCCGAGGATGTCGGCGGCGCGGCTCTGGTTGCCCGCGGCGTAATCGAGCACCACGCGAAACAGCGGCTCCTCCACCTCGCGCAGCACGAGATCGTACAGTCCCGAGGGATGCGAGCCGTTCAGATGCGTGAAGTAATCGCTGAGCGCCCGTTCGGCGTGGCTGCGCAGCGGCAGCTCGCGGCCGTTGATGCGAATGTCGGTCTCGGGCGGGCGCCCATTCTTGTTCTTTGCTGCCATGTTGGTTTCTCGGATGAGTTCGCGTGCTCAGGCCGCGCGCACCGCGCCGGTGTCATGGCCGGCGACGCCCCCGGATCGTGCGTTTTCTTGCGCAATCCCCGCTCCACTCTCGACTCTGGCGGACTTCCCGAGCACCGGTTTGCCGCTCTCGCGGCCGACCCATGCGTCGAAGTAGCGGCTTACACCCGCCAGCTGCGAGGCGGTGCTCGTCGCCGACATCAAGTCCGCACGGACCGGTTCCGGATCCGGGAGGCAACGCTCGCAATACCAGCCGATGTGTTTGCGGGCGATGCGCACGCCTGTTTCCTCGCCGTAGAAGCCGTACAGGGAATCGAGATGCGCGATGATGATATCACGCACCTCGGCGCCCGAAAGCGGCTCGTCGGCCCGCGTTTTCAAGAATGAGTCGATAGCCCGGAAGATCCACGGCTGACCGAAGCTCGCGCGCCCGATCATGACGCCGTCGGCCCCAGTGAAATCAATCACTTTGCGCGCATCGGCGGGCGTGCGGATGTCACCGTTGGCGAACACGGGAATGCGCACCGTGTTCTTGATTTCGCGGATCGTCTGATATTCGGCCTCGCCCTGGTAGAAATCCGCGCGCGTGCGGCCGTGAACCGCGAGTGCCTGGATGCCACAGTGCTCGGCAATGCGTGCGATCTGCACGCCGTTGCGGCGATCGTGGTCCCATCCGGTGCGGATCTTGAGAGTGACCGGCACGGCGACCGCCTGCACCACCGCGGCAAGGATTCGCGCGACGAGCGCCTCATCGCGCAGCAACGCCGAGCCGCAGAGCTTGCCGCACACTTTCTTCGCCGGGCAGCCCATGTTCAAGTCGATGATCTGCGCGCCGCGCTCGACGCTCATGCGGGCGGCTTCGGCCAGCACGAGCGGCTCGGAGCCCGCGAGCTGCACGACGCGCGGTTCGGGCTCCCCGGCGTGATCGAGGCGGCGTCGTGACTTCGGCGTGTGCCACAGTTGCGTGTCGCACGTGAGCATCTCCGAGGCGGCAAGCCCCGCGCCGAGTCGTCGGCACAGCACGCGGAATGGGCGGTCGGTGACACCAGCCATGGGCGCGAGCACGGCCTGTGACGTGAGCCGGTATGGGCCGATGCGGATCGTCATCCCGGTCCGTGGGTGCAGACCACCGAGCCCGCTTCGCGCAGGCACGTGTCGATCTCGAACCCGCTGGCCTGCGGGCCGGGTTTGACGAAGGTGACGGTCGCGTCGACGCGCTGACCTGAATCAAGCATCGATGCCGGATTCGAGGATGCCGCCAAGTAATCTCGCGGCGTGACGTCGCGGGCGGCGATGGTCCGTCCGTAGCTGTCTTGAAGCGTGACCCGAAGCAGCGGCAGCGGCAACGGCCAGCGCCCCATATTGGCAATGCTCGCCCGCACCGTGATCTGGGAAGGATTCGTGCCGCTGACGGCGGCGCCGAGCTGACGGGCGTCATAGGCATGCACGTTCCACAGCGGCTCGACTGGGATGCCGAGCGCGCCATAGAACGCGCGCAGCGACGGACCGATCGACGGCAGGGTCGCGAGCGATCCGCGATAGTGGTTGACGACCTGCCCGGCGAGGAGCAAGGCCAGGACGAGCGCGCCCGCCAGCCAGGCGCCCGTGTGACGCGCCTCGGAGGTGTCGAGCGCGAATTCGGCGGGGGGCTCCAGTTCGGCCGCCGCGGGTTCTGCGGGCGGCGAATCAGGCGACAGG
>JAJZZR010000331.1 GCA_021797465.1 Pseudomonadota bacterium
CCCTTGAACAGTCTCATTCTGAACGCCCGTCGAAAGGCCGATAATCAGCTCAGCGTCACCAAGGACTGGGATATTGGCATTGTGTGTCGAGAAGACAAACTGTCGTTTACGCTTTTCACCCTTCATTGTTGGCACGACGCCTTCCGTGATGAAGCGGTTGTCGAGATCGTCCTCGGGCTGATCTACGACGAGAGGGGCTTCCGACTCCAGCAGCAGCAGCAAGAGAACGGCCGTCGCCTTTTGACCTGTCGAAAGAGCTTCGATTGTTTGCCACGTTTCCGGCTCGCCTTCGGCCGATGTATTCAGCTCGATCTTGGTGGTCGCGGGCAACTCCAACCCTTCCAGCCTCATGAAGATATCAGGCCCGGCCTGGGCCAGCCGCTCGGCGGCTGCAGGCGGGAGACGGTAATTACTGACGAGCGAATCTTTACCCTCACGGCAGCGTTGAGCGAAGTCCAGCAGCGACAGGGTGTCGCGGCTTTTCAAACGCTCCAGCAGTGCCGTAAGGTTGCCACCAATTTCGTCACGCAAGAACTTTTCCAATGGCTCACGATTGCCCCCCATCGTGACCATGGCACGCACCCGACCAGCCAGTTTTTTGGAGACGCGCTTGGCTGCCTTCTCTAAGGCGCGGTACTCGGCGGATTGAAGATTGAACCACTCATCAAGCAAGTTGCGCCGATTCTGCTGGCATGCAGCCAAGTTACGAATGAGGGTTTCCTTTTTCTCCTCGAGCGGCCTCAATTCCTCGATCTGGTGGCGCAGGCGGACGAACTCCCCGCCCTCAATCTTAGATTTCTGAAGTTCACGCAAGAGGGCCTGATAGGTGGTTTCTACTGCTTGCCTGCGTTCGTCCCAACGGCCGCGCAAGGCCGACAGGGCAGCATCGGACACGGAAAGTGTCTGCTCAATCTGCCCGGCGATCGCTTGAAGTTGCGCAGTTACCTGGTCGAGAATGGTGGCAGCTTCGGCCAGTATCGCACTGTTCGGGAAACCTTCCAATGCCTTGGCGGATAAGAAAGCAGTATCTATCGGCAGGAGCCCGGCCAGCTCCCGGCACAACGTCGAAACAGGAACCAGCCTTTCCTTGATGGTCGCCAAAATTCGTTCTTCCCGCACCAGGAGGCTCCTCTCTCTCAGGCGTTCCTCCAAACCCGCCTCCTGAAATCGCTTCTGCGTTTCTTCCAGGCTCGGCAGAAGGCTAAGGCGCTCCTCGATCAGATTGATTTCTCGTTGCACGTTAGCGATCTGGCTGCGCGAGCGCTCCAACTCAAGGTGCAATTTTGCCTTCTGGGCATCGGCATTCGGATCACGTTCGACAAACCGCTCCAGCAGGAGCGTCAATTTCTCGCGACTCTTGGTCAGTTCAGAGATTTCGTGTTGGCCGAATATCTCGATGCCCGGCGCTACGTCAAGAGGCGCCAGATCTAGAACGTTACCACTTTCGTCCTTGACAACAGGCGGGTTGGGTATCGTCCGCTCGATCGTGTAATCATGCTTGGCGGGATGGTGTGACCGTACGAGCAGCGATATCTTGGTGCCGCTCTTCAGGACGTGTTTCAGAACACCCTGGTGGGCCTTGTTTGCCTCTTCACCGATGGGATCGATCGCAAGGGCGTAGCGAAGGCTCTCGATGATGGTCGATTTCCCGGTCCCCCGACCACCCACCAGCACATTCAGATTACCGTTGAAATGCAATCGCGTTCCGTCAAGGAAACCGCCTTCCCAAGCCATGGCGATGAACTCGGCATGTGGCTCGGGATGCGGATCGCTATGCAGACGTATCCGAGACTCTGGATCGAGAAACGCTTGGCGTAGGCCTTCTACCGACAGTGCCGACATTTTGATGTAGCAGCTCGACCGTAGATCAGCCAAATCCTCTGGACTATTCACATCGGAAGCATTGATGACGGCAACACGCCGTCCCCGCTTATGCGCAGCGTCTTTATCTTTCAGGATTGCGCGCAGATTTTGCGGTGCGTGATCAACCGGCCCCGGCAGTGCGCAAGCGTACAGATCACCGGACTTCCACGCGTTCGCGCGCGGCTGCCCCTCAAGTGTCGTCAATAAGCCGTTATCGGCGGCAACGTGAGCAGCGATCGCGATGCCGCCCTGGTCGTGAACACATTTCAGCAGTTCAAGACAGTTCTTATCGCCAAGCGGGGAGAGCGCCGCGTGATCGCGCACTCCAAATTCGCCGATGAAACGTTCCAGGCTGTTGTCTTTGTCAGGATCATAGAGGCACAGGAAATGGACGCCATCGCTGGACGCCGCCTCGAAACCACCGAACACAAAAATACCCGCCGCACGAGCGGCCTTGATTAAACCCAATACTGTTTAGATAGATTACTTTCTGTCAGAATGCTCTCCTGTTCTGTTACTTGGGGGCATGACGATGGCACGAACCAAAGCACAACTCTCTTCGGGCGCTCGACTAGCGGACTATCTGACGGTGGGATATCTGGCAATGCGCTGTCCTATCAGCAAGGTGCGTGAGACCCTGGCGCAATATGAGGTGGAAAGCCAGCGGCGACGTGGATTGCCACACGAAGTATTGGTCTATTTTGTGCTGGCGATGGTGCTGTATGCCAACGTAGCTTATGAGGAAGTTTTGCGCCTGGTAATCGAGGGATTACG
>JAJZZR010000161.1 GCA_021797465.1 Pseudomonadota bacterium
GACTACTGGGGGTGCCGGAGATCGAGGGGGAGAACTTTTGAGTAGGCCATCTCTCACTCACTTGGCAAGGCGGTGCATTACGGTGTAAAACGGTGCATCAGCTACTTTTGGGCAGGCTAATTCCATGGCAGTCACAGCAAAACGACACTCTCTGGTAAATGAAGCCAGCCGCCGCGCATCGGTAACTTTCCCGACCGATCTCTACGTCGAGCTAGAGCGCATCGCCGAGGAGAAAAAGGTGTCCGTCGCCTGGGTCGTCCGCGACGCCGTCGAGAAGTATGTCGAGGTGCGGTATCCGCTTTTTTGCCGCCAGCAGTAGCAGCGGCGCCATGCAGAATCCGAAGAATCCCCATGCCATGACCAAGCCAGCCAGTACATTAAGGTACCGCCCTGTGAGCAAGACCGCACACGCCATTCAGCAGAAAATCGCCCGCCTGCAGGCGGGCGGCAAGCCCCGGGTGCTCGACCTGTTCGCCGGCTGCGGTGGGATCTCGCTCGGGTTCTCTGTTGCGGGCTTCAGCATCGCGGGCGCTGTCGAGTTCGACCCGGAAGCCGCAGCCTCCCATGGCCGCAACTTCCACGACGGCGATGTGGCACATTCGCAGGCCCGCGACATCACGAAGATCAGCCCAGACCAGCTCGCGAAGGACCTGCAGGTCGGCCCCACGACCGACGCCTTCGATGTACTCGTCGGTGGCCCGCCATGCCAAGCCTTCGCCCGTGTCGGCCGGCCCAAGCTGCGCGAGGTGGAAAACCATGTCGAAGCCTTCAAGCACGACCCGCGCGCTCGGCTTTATATCGACTACCTACGCTACGTCGAAGCCTTCGTGCCGCTTGCCGTCCTGGTCGAGAACGTGCCCGACGTGCTGAACCACGGCGGGCAGAACATCGCCGAAGAGATCGCCGAAGTCCTGGAAAGCAAGGGCTATATCTGCCGCTACACCCTGCTGAACGCAGCCTTCTACGGCGTTCCGCAGATGCGGGAGCGGATGATCCTGATTGCCTACCGGCGTGAGATCGCCGACGTGGTCACGTTCCCCGCGCCGACGCACTTCATCGATCTGCCGCCAGGCTATGAAGGTACACGCTCCGTGGCGCTTAAATTCCTCCACAGCGATATCGCCGACGACGCGCACCACTATATCCAAGCGCCGAAAGCCGCACGTTCGCTACCGCCGGCCGTCACGGCCGAAGATGCCCTCGGCGACCTGCCAGCCATCGACGCACGCAAGCTGCTCAAGAGCGGCGCGCTGCGACGCGGTGCCCGACGGTTCGATGAACCGATGCCTTACGACAAAGAGCCGCACACGGCTTATGCCAAGCTGATACGCACTTGGCCGGGCTTCGAAGCGCCCCCGGCCCTTAGCGATCACGTTATCCGTTACCTGCCGCGCGACTATCCACTGTTCGCACGCATGAACCCCGGCGATCAGTATCCGCAGGCCTACGATCACGCGATGGAGATGTTTGAGCAGCACTTGGCACTGCTTGCGAAGCAGGGCGTGAAGATCAAACCCGGCTCGCGGCGGTACGAAGAGATCAAGGCCTCGATCGTGCCACCCTACGATGTGGATAAGTTTCCGAACAAATGGCGCAAGATGTGGCGCGACCAGCCGGCGCGCACACTGATGGCGCATCTCGGCAAGGACAGCTACAGTCATATTCACTACGACAGTGAGCAGGCCCGCACAATCTCCGTGCGCGAGGCCGCACGTCTTCACTCTTTCCCCGACGGCTTCAAGTTCTGCGGGACGATGAACCCAGCCTTCCGGCAGATCGGCAATGCCGTCCCGCCGCTGCTCGCGAAAGCCGTCGCCACGCACATGATGAAGACGCTCAAACAGTCAAGAAGGGAGGCCACGGATGAACCTTGTCGAGCGGCAGCAGCAGTTTCTTAAAGAGGCGCAGCAACACTTTCACGCAAAGAAGGAATCCCGGACCAACAAGCTGTTTGGCGTCTCGAATAGCGCCAAGGTCGTATCCGGTGGCGTTCAGATTGGCGTAGCCAATCTGAACAGTGCGAAGGACGACGCTGAGGCCTTCATCATCGCAACGGTGATGAAATTCCCGCCAGAAGACGAGGTCTACTTCGCGGTACTCATCCGCAAAGACAGAGACAAATTCCTGACTCGTCTCGCGGAGATGAAGAAGCTGGGCGCGGCGGCGAAGGCAGGTGTCGCTACCGAAGAAGCTGACGCCGACACTGAAGAAGAGGTGGACGAAGCAGGCAAGCCTTTCAAATACAGCAACCGCAACAACCTTGTTCCGATTTACCTGGATGCAAACGGATTATTGTGGATGCGGAATTCAGGCTTCTGGAACAGCTTGGACTTCGACCGCGGCCCTTTCGGTCCTGCTGCTGAACCCGACGAAATCGTCGTCGCGCTCTACCCGCCGACTGCCTCGGCCCGGCGCAGCCTGCTGGCGCGTGAGTTCATCGGGTGGCTGGGCAGCTTGGTGGGATCGCAGAAGATCCACGAGCTGCAGGTCTGGACCGACACCGCCACGCTGAGCTCAGCCATGCGCCGCATGCCGACGAGCATCCCAGTCGCCGATATTGAAACCGCCGTCAAAGCCCTCGGCGGCCACTATCCGAACGGTGAAATACGGCGCCTCCATGCCGCGCTGAATT
>JAJZZR010000181.1 GCA_021797465.1 Pseudomonadota bacterium
TACGGCGACGGCCGGTCGGCGGATCGCAAAGCAGGGCGCGGCGACGACCGGCGGCACCAACCCCTCGAACCGCTCGCCGGTCTCCGGAAGTTCGGCCGAAACGCGCGGCGCGCCCGCATGGACCTCGACGCCGACATGGTGCGCAACGAGGCGAAGGATGCGTTCAGCGTCAGCCGCGGGAATGCGAACGCCGGTGTCTTCCAGCCCGCCGGAGAGCCGGTCGATCCACAGCCGCCCGTCGGGGTTGAGCATCACCTCGACCACGCCCGGGTCTTCGAGATGACCCGCAATCGCCGGCCCGAGCGCGGTGCGCAGCATGCGTGCGCCACGGGCGAAGGCTTCAGACCGAAGGGAGATTGTCGTCACATCGAACCCCGCGAAAGGCGCCTCATCGAGGCGGCGTAATCAGCGGGGTCGATTAGAAAGAGCCTGAACCCAGGCTGCGCAATAAGTCTCGACGAAGCATCGGGCTGTGGGTTAGAAAAACAGGCGGTGGGGATGGGCCGTGACGTTTGCGATTGGCGGTCACGGAAGACCGGCCATGGAGGGGATTGCTGTCGGCATGCGTTGGAGCGGGCCCACCGATCGTGCGGCCGTAAAGGTGGCTGCATTTGTCCTAAAATATGCGAAAAGCCAGTTGAGTGAGCTCTTTTAAGTTATCTCGCTGTCGATCGGGCGATCCAGAAACAGGACTATTCCGGCTGAGCCAGGCCGGCGCTATACTCCTTCGAAGGGCACCGGTCTGGAAAGCCCCGGTTTAGAAAAACGTTTTTGTACGCCAAAAAGCCGCGAGGCCAGGTCTTTGCAACTCGAGAATCTTCCCGACTATCCTGCGTTGCAGCAGCTTGCCCGCGCGCTCTGGCACAAGGGAACGGCGCGAGGAGCAGCAGTTCTCGTCGGGGCGGGCTTTAGCAAGAACGCGGATCGCGCCGCTCAGGATACGCCTGAGCCACCGCTTTGGCACGACTTTGTGCACGATATGGCGGAGGAGCTTTATCCTCATAGCCCCCAGAATATTCCGTCAGACCCATTGAGGCTTGCCGAAGAGTACCGGACATATTTTGGCCAAGCTGGGTTGGACGAATTTATTCGCATCAGGATTTGTGATACAGCTTGGCAGCCCGGACCTCTCCACCATGTCTTGCTCAGCCTGGAATGGTCGGATGTATTGACCACGAATTGGGATACATTGCTCGAGCGGGCAGCTGATAGCGTTAGCGATCGCCACTATGACCGGGTGCTGTGTACCGCAGACCTTGCCCACACCACCGCGCCACGCATTGTTAAGCTCCACGGCTCTCTTGGTACGACCGAGCATTTCATCGTCGCCGAAGAAGACTTTCGAACATATCCGACGAAATTTGCCGCATTTGTAAACCTGGCTCGACAGATATTTATTGAGAACGAGCTGTGTCTTTTGGGATTCAGCGGTGACGATCCCAATTTTCTTCAGTGGTCGGGATGGGTGCGTGATAATTTGGGAGGGAGTTCCCGCCGCATCTACCTTGTTGGGGTGCTAGACTTGTCGCCGGCCAAACGCAAATTCTTGGAAGCGCGGAACATAGCACCGATTGACATGAACTCCATCGTACAAAATGGAACTACAACGGCCAAGCATGCGGAAGCAACACATATCTTTCTGAAGTTTCTCGCGGCCGCTAAGCCAAGGCCCCGGCACGACTGGCGCCCGGCCTTGAGCAAGGCAGACACGTTTCCACCGTCTACGCTGCAAGATCAACAGCGTATACGCCGAGATCCGAGCTACTGGGCGTCGGCACTCGAGCAGGCGGCCACCATTTGGCGTAAAGACCGCGAGAGCTATCCCGGATGGCTTATCTGTCCCGCCTCCAGGCGACGAGACTTGCTGTTCGAGACAGATCCTGTCCAGATAACGCACGAAGTCGTTGATGCAGTTCCCGAAGAATGTAGAGACGAGATCGTCTATGAAATATTCTGGCGGTACAGAACTGCTTTAGGTCAAATTGACGAACGGCTTGCAGATTTATTCGCAAAGTTTGCACACCCGGCAACGGCCAGAGGCCTTTCCAAACAACGACGCTGCGAAATCGCGATCTTTCTCCTGCGGCGCGCGCGGCGCGCTGCCGACGAAGAGGCTTTCGGACGCTGGGCAGAAATTATTGAAGCACAGTGCGAACCACGCACCGATCTTCGTGCGGAGGTTGCGTATCAGAAGGCACTCTATGCGCGGGATCGTCTGGATTTCTCCACCGCATCGGTGGAGGTGGCAACCATAGAGGGCGTTGATCCGGTTTGGCCCTTTAGAAAGGCGTCATTGCTGGCCGAACTTGGCGAATTTGAAAAAGCCCACAAGCTTGTGACGGACGCAGTCGCGGAGCTCAATCGCCGGCAATTGGAAGATAGAAGCTCTCTCTGGCTGCGTTCGCGCCGAGCATGGGCCGAGTGGCTAGCCCGAGCGGTACGGCTAGATCAACTCAGTGGCAGCGAGGAGCCGCGGTGGGCCTTGGAATTCCGGGACGCACACTGTGACCCGGAAGTAGAGATAAAGTGGATAGGTGACCAGGCAGCGGAGGCGTTACGTAGCCGACTGGAGCAATCCAAGCCGACGATCCCGCTTTTTCAAGCGGGATACTACCGGAAGGCGGGGCAAACG
>JAJZZR010000265.1 GCA_021797465.1 Pseudomonadota bacterium
TCGCCCGCTCGATCAAGACCAAGGTGACGGTCAGCGCTCCATGACGGACTCGCCGTGCAGGCGCGCGAAGTCGTGCGGCAGAAGACCGTCGGTCGTCTTGTTGGTGGCCGCAGCGAGTCTGGGCAGTACCCAACGGATGTAGGCTTCCGGGTTGACGCCGATCAGCCGGCATGTGCCCACAACACTGTAGACCACCGCCGAACGCCAGCCGGCACTCGGGTGCCCAATGAACAGATAGTTCCTCAAACCCACCTTTGTTGGGCGGAAGCAGCGCTCGATCGGGTTCTGGTCGATGCAGATGTGGCCGCAGTCGACCTTGGCATAGCGGGCGAGATTCGGCCAACGATTTGTAGCGTACGTGACCGCCTCGCGCAGCTTGCCGAACAGAGGCATGTCCTTTTCCAGGGCATGGAAGCGCCGTTGCAGACGCTTCAATACCCGCTTCGCCTTGGCGTGGCGGAACATGCCCCGTCGATCCGGCGCCAAACCCAGTTTGGCGGCCTGCCGCTCGATTGCGTACAGCTCGTCGATGTCCCGCAGCAGCGGCAACGCCTGCATCTCGTCGGCCTTGATCGCCTCGAGGACATATCGGCGCAGATGCCCGATGCACTCGAAGCGACGGATGTTCGGACGGTGCTTGAACACTCCCGGATACATCTTCGCCCCGTCGCTCTGAACGTCCCCGTGCCAGTCGGATGGAAAGAACTCGTGCAGGATCGCGCCGCTTCTCGAGGGCGAGAACTCCAATACGATCGCCGGCACATCGGGGGCGTGGTAGCCCCACAAGTAGGCATCGCGTGACCGACCTCGGCGGTCTGGGTCGAGGAGCTTGGTGAAGGTCTCATCGACCTGCACATAGCGAGACTCGAGGATCTTGCGCTTCAGCAGCTGATGGATCGTGATCAGCAGGTGCGCGGCGCCTTCTACGTACCGGCAGCGTGCCTGGCGTCCGATCCAGATCCCGCCCCGGGCATCCATGCGCTCCTGGCGATACAGGGGGACATGGTCCACGTACTTGGAGATGAGCACATGCGTGATGAACCCTGGGCCGACGCCGGCCTGCGGGATCACCTGCGGCGGCAGCGCCGCCACGATCGGGGCATGCGCGCGCTCACGGCTCGCGTAGACCGGCCGCACGATCTGCCGGCGATAGAACTGGCTCGGGGTGTACTCGATCTGCTCGGTGATCTCCTCGCGGATCTTCACCAGTCCCGCCTTCTGCTCCTCGGGCAGATCGATCACTTCCCGCCGTACCGGCAGATTCTGCGGTGGCGTTCGCCGTCCGCCGCGGCGCTTGCGTCGGCTGCCACCAGTGCCGGCCGCCGATCGCGGCGGCGTCAGCAGCATCCCCGGCTGCTGCGTCAGTCCAAAGAGCAGCCGCTGCGCTGGATTGAGCTTCTCGCTCTTCGGCCCGTACATCCGCCGCAGCAGATCATCGAGCTGGTATTGCAGCTTCGCGCAGCGTGCCTCGGAGTTCTTCAGGAGCGACTCCAGCTCTCGCACCCGCGAGAGAAGCGCCTCGCGGTCCAGGTCCTCAGGGGTCGCCGTGACGGTGTGCATGGGAGCGCGAAGTATATAACTTCGCGCTCCCGATGTGTTGTTATATTGCGAGTGAAATGACTCAGCGAGGCCGCAGGTCCCGCGTCGCGCTCACCTCCGGGTGCGTCCTGCCGCCGGCAAGACGCTCCTCGTACCGTCGCCATCCGCGGCGGCTGGTGAGCTCGAACCCATCCACCAGCAAGCGCAGCTGCGTCAGACTCATCTGCCGCACCTGCGCCTCGTCCCGCGGCCAGGCGAACGTCGCCCGTTCCACCCGCTTGCTCGCGAGCCAAAACCCGCTCCCATCCCACAGCAGGCAGCGAATCCGGTTTCGCCGCCCATTGCAGAACACGAACAGGCCGCCGGTGAGGACGTCTTGGCGCATCGCCTTGCCCACCAGAGCGCGCAGCGCGTCAATCCCGAGCCGTCCATCGGTCACCCCGGTGCGCAGGAACACCCGCGTCTGCTCGCTTAGCCAAAACATGCGCGCAGCTCCTTGAGCAGCGTGCCCATCCAGCGCACGTCCGCGCCCGAGCCGGCGCGCACCTCGAGCCCGTTCGGCAAGCGGATACTCACCGTGTCCTGCGGCTCACTCAGCGGCGCGCCAACGGACATCTCCCCGCCGAGCCCCGCGGGCAGCTCCACGACCGCAGCCGCCGGCGTGCTCGTCCCACGGCGTCGCGCTTGCCGTAGCCAATAGGTCAACGTGGACAGCGCCAGATCATGGCGCTCGCAGAACCGCCGCTGGCTCAGGCCACCGCGGCCGTACAGCTCCAGCAGTCGCTGCCGCTCCTTGGCCGTCCGATTACGCTGCCGCCGCCCAGATGTGTCGCCGAGTACGCCGCTCGGCTTTCCCATCGATCTTCTCTTCGTACCCATCGCGCAGATACCTCTGTCGGTAAACTGCGTGTCCATCTATCAGCATGCTCGCCGGTGATCCATGCAGTGCCCCGTGGGACGCTTTCGCTGCATCGAGCGCGGCAGGGGTTTATCCGTGAACGCACCGCGTTGGCGAACCGGATTCGCGGACTGCTGGCGGAGTTCGGGCTGATCATCCCACAGGGGATTCACCACATCGCCCGACGGATGC
>JAJZZR010000361.1 GCA_021797465.1 Pseudomonadota bacterium
CACATGCACTTTCAGGTCGCTCTTCGTGTGCGCGCCCAGTCGGTAGTGTCGCATGCGACCACGTTACACGAACCTGAGCTTCGCCTGAAGGCGAGGGGTTTCCACCATCCCCGAAGGGGACACTAAACTGCATGTGGGTCCTCCGGGGATGTCGATCGCAGCACTGTGTGAGGTGGCGATCACCGTGAGTGACAATACCGCCGCGAACCTGCTGCTGCACTTGATGGGTGGTCCGGGCGCAGTGACGCATTACGCGCGCAGCCTAGGCGATCGGGAGACGCGGCTGGATCGCACTGAGCCCACGCTCAACCGACCCGACGGCGAGCTGGATACCACCACGCCATGGGCAATGCTTGGCGACATGCGCAGACTGCTTCTGGGTGATGCGCTGATGGTCGCATCGCGTGAGCGACTGACGGAATGGTTGCGGCATTGTCAAACCGGCACGAATTCGTTGCGCGCCGGCTTGCCGTCCGACTGGCGCGAAGGCGACAAGACGGGTTCCGGCGATACTGCCACCAACGACGTTGCCATCTTGTGGCCGCCGCAGCGCAAGCCGCTGCTAGTCACTGCGTACTACGAGAATGGCAGTGTGAGCGCTCGCCAACGTTACGCGGTACTGGCCGACACAGGGCGGATCGTGGCTGCGCTTTGACGCACAGGGATGGTTGCGGCCATGGGTGCCGCATACGCCGAGATCGACTGCGCATCCATCGCGCTTTTCAAGAACTGACCGCCGCGCGTTTGACCACGAGAAAGACGCGCCACTGGCGCGATCATTTCCCCGGACTCAAACTCTTCATCTCCGTGAACTCCCCGGGCGTGTTGCCTGGGATGGGCGTGGCCGTGCTGACCGCAGCATCGTCTGCGGTGTGTACAGGGCGATTCCGGGTTGGGCCGCAGCTCGCTTTCGCAGTGCTGTCGTGAAGCCCTTTCTGGCATACAAGACAAAGTGCCGTTGGTCGACCCCGCGACCATATGCTGTCCTGGATGCGCGCTGGATGAGCTCATCGAGGACGTTCTCCCCAACGGGGGTATTCCACCACTTGCATTCACCATAGAGCATCGATCCGTCGAGAAGCGTCCCGGCGACGTCAATGTCGTAATCGCGCTCCCAGATTCGGCCGACCTCCCGCGCAGGCGCCGGAAATCTATCCTGCGAATGTTGCCGAGCATGCGCCCGGCAGATCTCCTCGAACATCCTTCCGATATACTCATCGAGGTGAGGCGCGATTCGATGACGCCAGACGTCCCCGCCGAAACCCTCGATGATGCTGGACAAGTTCGGTTGTACGAATCGGTACCAGAACGCAATCAGCGGATCCGCAATGAAATAGCGGCGGTCGCGCTCTCTCGGGTTCGCGTCCATCGACCTTTCGATGCGAATCAAACGCATGCGGTCCAGCTTCTCCAGGTAGGGCCCGAGTGCCTTGGAATCACTGATTTCCCTTACTCTCCCGATGATTTCGCCGTGCTTGGTGCATCCGGCCGCGATCGCCGCCAGTACGCTGGCGTAGCGGGAGACCTCCCGCAACTCCGATTGAAGCAGAACCATTGGCTCATCGACCAGGCTACCCGTAGCGCTCAGGAGCAGCCGGATGACGTTGCTCTGAAGGCGCGTTCCGGGATCCAGGAATTGCAGATAGAATGGCATTCCGCCGAAAATGCCGAAAGTCACCAGCCTGTCTTCGGCCGGGTAGCGCGGAACGAATTGCGCTGCATCTTGAAGAGGCAGCGGAGCAAGGTCCAGCGCCAGGGTCTTGCGGCCGTAGAGGGGATTGCGCTCGGCGAGCAGTTCCTGCATCTGGGAAATGATTGATCCGCACAGCAGCAGCTTCAGGTTTCCGGCACGCGCCGCTCCGGAATCCCAGAACTTCTGGATAACGGAAGGCAAAGCAGAATCGGCGTCAGCGAGATAGGGGAACTCATCGAGCACGACCGCAAGGCCGCCATGGCGCTCGGCGGCTCGTGCCAGGTAATGCAGCACGCCCAACCAGTCCCCTATTCCCGCCAGAAGCTCATCGGCACCCAGCATTCGAGCGATTTCGGCCTTGAATGCCTCGAGATTGAGCGACGACGTGACTCGGGTCGCCTGATAGAAGACGTGGGGTCGCTTCTCGACGGCTTCACGGATCAAAGTTGACTTCCCGACGCGCCGACGGCCGTAGACGATCGCGAGCGATGCGCGGGGAATGGTGAGTTCCTCACGCAGCAGGGCGAGCTCTTTGCGGCGTCCGACGAACATGACTCAGGTCCATAGCCTACTTGTAATTAGGTTAATCGTATTTAGCCTAATTGTCTATCTCAAGCCTTGGGTGGCTGGCGTCAACAACTTCTTTCGCCCGAAAGTTCTAATTGTCGCTGGCCACTTGGGATCCTTGTTACCACAGGGGCACGTGTACGAGGATCGGCACGGCCTCCATCGTGTCATCGGCGGTCTGATCTTCGTGTAGATCCGGCGGACTGAACGTCGAGGTCTTGCGGGTCCGTTTTCTTCCGGGCCCATTTTCAAAATCGTCTTCTTCTCCCGCGTGCCGGAGGTGGCGCACATGCGCTACTGGAGGGTTGTTGCCGGAGTCGTCGCTGTGGGCATGATGCCTCCCCTCTGGGGGGGGGGACGAT
>JAJZZR010000301.1 GCA_021797465.1 Pseudomonadota bacterium
ATTACCCGGCCAGCCGTAGGCCGCGAGCGCGCGCTCCGCCTGCGGCGCGAGCGCCTTGACTTCGACGTCGAGCTCGCGCGCCGCGGCCCGCAGATAGTGGCGCAGCAGCAGCGGAATATCCTCGGCCCGCTCGCGCAGCGACGGCAGCGGCAGACGGATGACGTTCAGGCGGTGATACAGATCCTCCCGGAACAGGCCCTGAGCGACCCGCGCCTGCAGGTCCTGGTGGGTGGCGGCGATGACGCGCACGTCGACCTGGATCGGTGTCTGACCGCCGACCCGGTAGAACTCGCCCTCGGCGAGCACCCGCAGCAGACGGGTTTGCAGCGGCGTCGACATGTCGCCGATCTCGTCGAGGAACAGCGTGCCACCGTCGGCCTGCTCAAACCGCCCGTGGCGCCGGGCGTCCGCGCCGGTGAATGCGCCACGCTCATGACCGAACAGCTCAGACTCCAGCAGCTCGCCGGGGATCGCCGCGGTATTGAGGGCGACAAAGGGCTTGCCGGCCCGAGGGCTGTGCTCGTGCAGTGCCCGCGCGACCAGTTCCTTGCCCGTGCCGGACTCCCCGGTGATCAGCACGGTCACGCTCGAGCGCGACAGCCGGCCGATGCCGCGGAACACCTGTTGCATGGCCGGCGCGGTCCCGAGCAACTCGGGAATGGGTGCGTCCGCGACGCCGGGGGCCGCCACCGGCGGATGGACGCGGGCCGCGCGACGGACCAGCGCCACGGCCTGATCGATGTCGAAAGGCTTCGGCAGATACTCGAACGCGCCACCCTCGTAGGCGGACACGGCGCTGCCGAGGTCCGAATGCGCCGTCATGACGATCACGGGCAGCTGCGGGCGCGTGTCATGCACCCGCCGCAGCAGATCGAGCCCGGAGCGGCCAGGCATGCGGATATCGGTCATCAGCACATCGGGAACATCACGGCGCAGCGCATCGAGCGCCGGCTCGGCGGAGTCGAAGGCCCGCGGCGCAAGGCCGCCGTTGCGCAACGCGCGCTCGAGGACCCAACGGATCGACGCATCGTCGTCGATGATCCACACCCGCAGCGACTCGTTCATGGATCTTCTCCGAGGGGGAGCAACAACGTGAATACGGTTCGGCCGGGCTCGCTGTCGAATTCAATCAGACCGCCGTTGCGGCTGACCAACTCCTGGGCGACCGCGAGACCCAGACCGGTGCCGTCCGCCCGGCCGGTGACCAGGGGATAGAAGAGACTGGTTCGCAGCGCAGGCGGCACGCCCGGGCCGTCGTCCTGCACCTGTACGCTGGCGACGAGCCGGTGGCGGACGGCGCCGATGATGACATTCGAGCAGGCCCGCGTGCGCAAGACGATCCGGCCACGGCCGGCCAGAGCCTGCAACGCATTGCGTCCCACATTGAGCAGCGCCTGGATCATCTGGTTGCGGTCGAGCATCGCCGCGGGCAGGCTGGGATCGTAGTCGCGCTCGAGGAGCACTTCGGCGGACGCCTCGGCGCGCAACAGCCTGAAGACGTGCTCGCAGATTTCGTGGACGTTGAGTGTCGATTTGTCGGGCGCCCGAGCGGGCCCCGCGATCGAATCAACCAGTGCCGCCAAGCGGTCGGCCTCGCCGATGATGACGCGCGTGTATTCCTTCAGCTCCAGGCCCGGCAACTCGCGCTCGAGCAGCTGGGCGGCGCCGCGCAGGCCGCCGAGGGGATTCTTGATCTCATGGGCCAGCTGACGAATCATCAGGCGGCTGCCGTCGAGGCGCGCGATCAGGTCGTTCTCGCGTGTGATGCGTTGACGTTGGGTGGCATCGGCCAGCTCGAGCAGCAGGTGATCACCGGTGATCTGGCCTTCGATCGGCGTGACGGTGACATCGATGGTGCGCGTCTCGCGCGGCATTGCGGCCGGTCGGATATTGAGCTCGCGGTCGGCGATCCCTTCGCCGCTGTCGCGGGCGCGGCAGAGCAGGGCTCGCAGTCCGTTGGCCTCGTGCAGGACGTCGGTGAACGGCCGGCCGCGCACCTGGTTCAGGCTGAAGGCCAGCAGATCCTGGGCGGCCACGTTCGCGTAGATGGCGCAGAGCTGCGCATCGAGCACGATGATGCCGGTCGAAAGCGAATCGAAAAGTCCGGCCGGCTCGAAGTGTCCCAGCGCAGAGGGCGAGCCGGCCTCATGGAACACGGCGCGCTCCTGGCCGCCCGGGCCGCGAGCCCGGCGCGCCGCCGCTCAGTGCGGGTGGACGGGATTGTGCGGGTTCTGAATCGACGGCTGATGCACGTAGAACGTGACCGTCGAGGTCTCGCACGCGATCTGGCCGAAGCCGTTCAACACCACCGCCGAGACGGTGTGCTGGCCCCGGTTGACCGCGAAAGAGAAGGACGGCCCGTTGCCCGGCATGCGGCGACCGTCGAAATACAGCTCCATCTTGTTGCCCGGGAACAGTGCGGGGTCGGTTCGCACCACGACGGTGGTGCGGTAGACGTTCATCAGCATCTGCCGCTCGCGCGGGTATGCGATCGCGCAGCTTCGGTACCGATGCGCCCGCGTCGCGTTGGCAGGAGGTGCGGGTCGCCGGCTCAGATCGGTGGGCAGGGGCGGAGGCGGAGCATACGTCTGGGCCCCTTCGATCGTCAGCTTGATGG
>JAJZZR010000530.1 GCA_021797465.1 Pseudomonadota bacterium
GCGGGCGCCATCCTCGCCGAACCTTCCTCCGCCAGCGCCGGCGATCCGGCAAATGGCGGCATCCGCCGCGAGCCGGAGTTGCCGGCGCATGAGGACATCGCGCCGCGGCCACGGCGGGCGGTCAATGAGTTCGAGCCGCTCGAGGATGCCGACGATGAGCCGCAACGTGAGCGTGGCGTGCGGCGCGCGATGAGCGCTGTCGCCCGGCAGGCGGCGCTCGATCCGGCCGACGAGATGCGGCTCTGAGCGTGATGCGAACCAAGCACACGTTCCGCCTGCCGGCTGATCTGATGGCCAAACTCGCCGACCACGCGGGGCGCAAACGCGTCAGCCAGGCCCTGATCGTCGAGGCGGCGCTGGCCTCACATCTCTCCCCCGACGGCGCCGACCGGCTGGAAGCCGCACTCGCCCGCCGCCTCGATCGCATCGGCCGGCATCTCGAGCGGCTCGAGCGGCATGTCGCCATCACGAACGAGGCCCTGGCCGTCTTCGTCCGCTTCTGGCTGACCAGCACGCCGCCTCTACCCGACAGCGCCCTCGCCGCCGCCCAGACCAAGGGCCGCGAGCGCTACCAGGGCTTCGTCGAGGCGCTCGGTCGGCGGCTCGCCCGCGGACGCACGCTGGCGGATGAGGTTGTTCGCGATGCGGCGGGGAACGCGGCGGAGGCGGATGGGGCCTGAGACGGTGAGGACGGAGACCATCGCTGAATGGCCAGCTTCGGCCGCCACGCGGGAGCTTTCGTATTGCGGTGATTGCGAGTGCTCGCCTATTTTGGTCGCAAAACACGCGGCGGGCGACAAAGAGACGCGACGTGGCAGCACCGCGTGAGGCTCGAGAGAGGGCGGTTGTCGCCGATTTTACGAATTATGCGACAGCAGGTGACCGGGAAAGAAAAAGCGACTGTCCGGTTCTGGGGTGTATCCGTGAAAAGCGAGTGCCCACAACGACATGGAATTGCAAAAGCCCGCTTTGGCAAGCATCAAGTTACCATTGCCATAACGCTCCATAAGCGCCTACGTCGTGTCCATTCGGAATCGCTCGCGAGCTGCTTCTAATCCTCCGCGGCCAAGGCAAAACGCACCTCAGGTAAAGGATCGCTCGGTGCGGCGTTCAACCAACCCGTGCTATCTGGCCCTCGAGTGCCGGCATCCTCAAGTGCGCGGGCTAGCCGGACACACTCTGCCCGAACCAAAGACACTGATACCGCCTCTCGGCTGTCCAGATCGATTCGCTCGTACTGTTGTTCGACCAGCAGTTCGCCAAGCACCCGTGAAACTCGCAACCGGTCGCTATCCTCCACCAGTCCAGCAACGATTAAGCGGCGTAAGCCCCTCAAGACCAATCGCATTCCAATTTCGCGGCGACTTTCAATAGCCGAAATCAGCCTATCTGCGAGTTGCGGCGGGAACGGCGGCGAGGCGCCGCGCGCCGCTCGTGCCGACCACTCTTCGACGGCCATGACGCCGCCGCCGACTTCTTCGTCGGTCCGCGCCGAGATAGCTTGCTGAATGCCTCCGACAATCTTCGCTCGCAGATCATCGTCGGCCCCAAGGAAATGCGGCAACACGGCCGCGGTCGTGCTGCCGGGCACTTCGTAAAGGAACGCAAGAAGAGCTCCGGCGCGCTGCGACGTTCGGTCGCTAGACTGCAAAGAAGGAGTTGCTACGGTTCGTAACACCTCTCCGAGCGTGCGTGCACTTTCGTACAACGGCCTCAGTAGCTCGGCACGGATCGCGTCTGACAGCGCGGAAGCTGGGGGACGCCAGCGGACTATAGTGTCAAACATCCGAGCCGCCTGATCGGCAGTGGGTCGAAGTGGTCCCTGTGCGGTAGCGGTGATGGCCTGAAGGTGGTTGAGCCTATTTTCAATGTCGCGTGAACTGAGAGCGCCCGAAGGAGACAGGATTTCCACGATATCGCAATCAAACAAATAGGCGCGGACTAGCTTCTCTTCGTCGATTGTCTTCGGCGCTGGTAACTGAGCGAACATCGCAGCCAGCAAATTCGTATTTGCGGGAAGCCCCCCGCTTGCGGCGTCGGTCTCTGACCAAAGAGCTTCCCCGAAAGCCTCCGCTTCATCTTGTGCCAACACATCATGTCTCGACAGGTAGGCCAGTCTCACGATCGCCTCCGGCCGTTGCGGAATTCCTGCCTTCGCGTGCTCGATAAGGTGTGCCACGCATTGGCTCCACCGGGAATCGCCCATGACTCTGCGTGGTGCCGTCGTCCACAAGGACTGAATGGGATTTGGCCACTGAAATCGGCGCGCGCCTCTGTCGTCCGAGAACGGAAACTCCAGCATCGGGAGAACAATAGCCGACCGTTCAGTCGGCGGGATTGCCTCAATGCTATAATCCACGAGGTGAGTCAGCGAGTCATATAGCAAGGGATGGTGGGACGATGCGTCTTGGACGAGATCGGAAGCCAGATCCAGACTCGCCCGCGCGGCCAATGGCTCTTGCCGGACCGTTATTCGCGCCAGCACTTCTACTAGGAACGGGAGTTGATCGATCGCGAATATCCATTGACGTGACGAAGTGTCCTTGGCCTTCCCTCGCCAATATGCGATTGCTCCCCGCACCGCTTCAGAAAGGGCAATTGCGACCTCGGTTGG
>JAJZZR010000540.1 GCA_021797465.1 Pseudomonadota bacterium
GGGATTCACGGACAATGTACCGATCCGCACCGTGCAGTTCGCCTCGAATTGGGAACTGTCGGCGGCACGGGCCGGAAGCGTCGTGCACGTGCTCTCGGTGCGCGGCGTTGCGCCTAAGCGTCTCGCGGTAATCGGCTTCGGCGATCAGAAGCCGATCGCGAGCAATGCCACCGCAGCCGGCCGTGCCGCAAATCGGCGCGTCGTGGTGGTCATCCTCTCCTCCAGAGTCGGGAAACACACCGATCCGGCCTGGCTGCCCGGCGACGGCACCTGACCTTCCGGGTCCGCACATCCCTGCCTCGCTGCCCGTTGCCGCGGCGCGGCGCCGATGGCATCGCCCCAGCCGATCCGGCTGGCACGGAAGCTGCAGACTCCCGGGGAGTCCGCCTGAGCTGCCGACGGATTTCCGTCGCCGCGGCGACAGCGCGCCATGTTGTGTGACCGACTTCACAGGAGCCGCGGCCATGAGCCTCACAAATCTGTCGAACATCGACTTCCTTCTCATCATGGGAAGGGCGGTCTTCCTGGTGTTCTCTTTCGCACTGGCCGCCGTGACCTTCACCGGCTGGCGCCGCGCCGCGCGGCGCCAGAGCGAGCAGATGCAGGCCCAGAATCTGGCGCTGCTCGAGCAGCTCGCCCAGATCTGCGCTCGATTGGACTCGACCGATCAGCAGGTGCGGCAGCTCGGCGAGCAGCTCGAGCATTCCGCGGCGCGCTCGGCGTCGGTCACGCGCGCCGCGCCCGGCTACCAGATCGCGATCCGCCTGGCGCGCAGCGGCGCCAGCGCCGATGAGCTCGCCGGGGGATGTGGATTGACCCGAGCGGAAGCCGATCTCGTACGACGGCTGCACGGACCATCCCAAGGGGAACTGCGTCAAGCATCCTAGTCCCGCCCCTCAAGGATGCCGGCCTCGGGCCGATAGTGTCGCTGATTATGAAAGACCGCTCCCGATCCAAACCGGCCCGCAAGTCCGAGCGCGGCCGCTCGGGCCGCATTGGCGCGCGCAGCCGCACAAGGTCCGCGCGACCTGATTTACTCATGCTGCAGGACTGTTGCACCCTGGCGGAGGCCGACGGGCTGAGAGACACGCTGTGCGCGCTCGCCGCCTATCCCGAGCCGGTGATCCTCGACGCCGCGGCCGTCCAGCGAGTCGACACGGCAGCGTTGCAGCTGCTCGCGGCGTTCGTTCGCGATCGGCGTCTCGCCGGCCGGACCGTGCGCTGGCAAACCCCCTCGCCGGCGCTGGAGGCGGCCGCACGGCTGCTCGGCATGGACTCGATGCTCCAGCTCGACGGAGCCGCACGATGACCGTGGACCTGACCCAGTTCCACGAAGCCTTCTTCGAAGAAAGTTTCGAGGCTCTCGATGCCATGGAGGCGGCGTTGCTGAAACTCGACGTCGGCGCGCCCGAGCCTGAGCTCATCAATACCATCTTCCGTGTCGCCCACTCGATCAAAGGTGGCAGTGCGACTTTCGGCTTCAGCGAGATCGCCTCGTTCACCCATAGTCTCGAGACGCTGCTCGACGAGTTGCGCAGCGGCACGATGCCGGTCACCCCCGAGGTCTCCGATCTCCTGTTGAAATCGGTCGATGTGCTGCGCGCGATGCTGCGTGCGATGCAGGCCACCCGGCCCATCGATGCCCAGCGTGTCTCGGACCTGCAGTTCGATCTCGAGGTGGTGATTGCCCGCAAGAATGCACCGCTCGCCGCGCCCGCCAGGGAAGCTCCCGCGACGCCGTGCGCCGCGGACGAAACCCCGCCGGTCTGGCAGGTTCGCTTCCGTCCCTACCGCGAATTGCTCGCGCGCGGCAACGACCCGCTGCGCCTGTTCCGCGAACTCGGCGGGCTCGCCGAGGTCCGCGTGCAGATCGACGCACAGAACCTGCCGCCGCTCGCGGACATTCAACCGCAGGACTGCCATCTCGCCTGGACGCTCGAGGTTGCCGGTCGAATCTCCGAGGAGGAGATCCGTCAGGTCTTCGATTGGGCAGAAGGAGACTGCGAGCTCCTCATCCAACGCGCCCCAGCCGAGCCCCCCGGGCGCGCCCCTGCGCCCACCGCGGCACCAAATCCCGCACCCGCGCGGGACGACACACCGGCAACGCCCGCCTCGACGCCCGTCGGCGAGCCGCCCGCAAAGCCTGAATCGACGCTGAGTGCGCTCGGCGACTCCGGCTCCATTCGCGTCAGCGTCGAGAAGATCGACGAACTGATGAATACCGTCGGGGAGCTGGTGATCACCCAGGCGATGCTCAGCCAGCTCGGTGGACAATTCGAGGGGCCGCGGGCCGAACAGCTGCGCGCCGGTCTGGTCCAGCTCGAGCGCAACATGCGCGAGCTGCAGGAAAGCGTCATGCGCGTGCGCATGCTGCCGATCAGTTTCGTATTCAGCCGCTTTCCCCGCATGGTTCGCGATCTGGCGCACCGCCTCGGCAAGCAGATCGAGCTGAAGCTCTCGGGCGAGCAGACCGAGCTCGACAAGACGGTCCTGGAAAAGATCGGCGACCCGCTCGTGCACCTAGTGCGCAACTGCATCGACCATGGCATCGAGTCACCGGAAAGGCGCGCCGCGGCCGGAAAGAGCGCCGCGGGCACCGTCCACCTCGACGC
>JAJZZR010000546.1 GCA_021797465.1 Pseudomonadota bacterium
GTCGGCGTTTCCCTTTCGGGGTGTTGGCGGGGACGTAAATCCGCGTAATTTTGGGGTTGAGAGGCGGATTGTGTGCGAGCGAGGTCGCATCGCCGGGGGTGAGGGCGGCGGCGGGTATCGCTGAGGCTTAGAACGGCGTGTCGTCGGTCGCAGGGCTTGGCGAGGGCGGCGGACAGGAGGGCTCGAGCTGGTGGACGCGATTGATGAGCAGGCCGCCGTAATGGCGCTCGAGGGCCTCGGTGAGCTGATAGAGGAAGTCGATGAGTTTCTCGGCAGCGTCGCCGGAGAGTTCCAACGGCAGGCACACGATCGGCAGGTCATTCGGTTCCATGGCTAACGGCTCGCGGCGCGGGGTTTCTTGGCGGTGGAGCGCGCGGCGGCACGCTTTGCGGCGCGCTCCTTGGCCTCCTTGAGGCGATAGCTCTCCCCGTCGATCGAGAGGATCTCGGACCGGTGCACGAGCCGGTCGATGAGCGCGACGACACAGGTGGCATTGGGGAAGACCTGGTTCCATTCGGTAAACACCCTGTTCGTTGTCAGGATCAATGGACGGCGCAGCTGATAGCGCCGTGTGACGACCTCGAAGAGCAGGTCGGCATAGCGGGTGTCGTAGGCCAGATATCCCACCTCATCGCAACAGAGCACGGCGGGAGTGGTGTAGCGGCGCAACCGTCGGGCGAGTTGCGTGGAGCTGTCCTGGGCGGCCAGATCGTGCAGCATGTCGGAGGCGGCGGTGAAGCGTGCCGTGTAGCCGCGCAGCACCGCCTGGTGCAGCAGGTTCTTCGCGATCATGCTCTTGCCGAGTCCGTTTGGCCCGATCACGATGATGTTGGCGGCCTGCTCGAGGAACTCGAAGGTGAAGAGCTCATCGAGGAGCGCGTGATCGAGCTGCTTCGGCCACTGGTAGTCGAAGTCGGCCATGGGCTTGAAGGCGCCGAGGCGCGCCCCATCGAGGCGGCGTTTGAGGCTGCGGCGCAGCCGCTCGCTCTCCTCGATCTCGAGCAGGCGGGCAAGCCAGGGTTCGAGGAGGAGTTCCTCGGCGTGGGCGAGCAGGCCAAAGAGACCGAGCTGGCGCAGACGGCGCTTCAGTTCCTCAAGCGACAGGGTCGTTGCCGCCGCCGTCACCGCTGGCGTCGTCAGGCTTGGCGGGCTCGGGGTCGGGGGACGCATCTGAGCGTTCATCGGAACTCTCCTGGGCGAGCTTTTCATACTCGGCGAGGTCGTGCGGGCGGACGGTGAGATCGCGCACGCGAGGATCGTCGGGCAGAGTCACGGGGATGGGCGGGGATGCCCCGCGCTCGGCGCGGTGCAGGTCGATGAAGTGGCGCACGGCGGGGAGGTGCACGGCGTCCTCGGCAAGGGCGGCGGTGATGGCCGCATCGAGGGCTGCGGCGCCGTGGGTATCGAGCAGTTCGGTGAGTCCTCGGGTGAGGGAACCCAGATGCACGCCGCGCACGGCGGCGAGCTGCAGCAGCCGAGCGGCGCTCGGGGCGGCATAGTGCAGCCGATCAGTCGCCCGATGGGCGCGCGCGGCGCGTTTGTGGGCTTCCAGCGCCTTGATGTGGCCGGGCTGCTCGATCTGCGCGCCGCGATCGTAGCTCCTCGGGTGCGTAGCAATGACCGTGCTGCCATCGAGGACACGTACGGTCTCGACGGTGGCGAGCACCTCGAGGGTGCGACGCACGTGGGTGTGAGGGACGGAGTAGTCGTTCAAGTCAAAGCGCACGTAGGGGGTCTTGTGGGCGTGCACGATGAGCCGCTCGGCCGCCGGGAACGGCTCATCGGGCAAGGCGAGCAAATGCCCCCGCTCGGCCTCGAAGCACTCGCGCACGCTGCGAGTGCGATCCTCCGGGCAGGGTCGATCGGCCGCCTCGCCGGCGCACCAGGCGAGCGCCTGGGCGTTGAGGTCCTCGAGGTCTGTGAAGCGTCGCGCGGCGAAGAAGCGCTCGCGCACGAAGCGGATGGCCCGCTCGACGCGCCCCTTCTCGTTGCCGCGCGCCACGGCCACCGGGTGCGGTGCGAACCGATACCAGGCCGAGAGCTCGAGCAGCGTCGGGTGGAAGCGGATCGCATCCGGGGCGCGCTCGAGGTGCGCCCGCTCGAGCACCGCGGAGCGCAAGTTGTCATACAGCACGGTACGCGGTACGGCATTGAAGAAGGTAAAGGCGCGCACATGGCCATCGAGGAAGGCACTCATCGCCGCCCCGAGATAGAAGCGCAGGAACAGGTAGCGCGAGTACGAGAGCACCATCACGAAGGCCATCAACGGTCGTAACGCCTTGCCAACAGCGAGCTTGCCGAAGTGCGCCCAGTCGCACTGGCCCTGCTCCCCCCGTAAGGTGCGCAAGCGCAGATACGCCTCGGCGGGCGGCCGCGGCCGGTACCGGGCGACGATCGCGCGGAAGTGATCGGGACGACCCGGATAGCCGCGCTCGCGCACCATGTCGTACAGGCGCGAGGCGCGCAAGCTGGGGTAGCGAGCGAGCGTGTCCTGGATGAACGGCACGAACGGATCGGCGATCGAGCCGCGCGCGGACTGCTCGGCGGCGGGGATGCCCGCCTGCATCAGCACGCGGCGCACGGTGTCGTGATGGATGTTGAGCTGA
>JAJZZR010000152.1 GCA_021797465.1 Pseudomonadota bacterium
GAGTAATCGAGCGAAATTCCTTGTCGGGTAAGTTCCGACCTGCACGAAAGGCGTAACGCTGGCCCCACTGTCTCGACCCGAGACTCAGTGAAGTTGAAATCGCTGTGAAGATGCGGCGTAGCTGCGGAAAGACGGAAAGACCCCGTGAACCTTTACTACAGCTTTACACTGAACTTTGACCTTGTCTGTGTAGGATAGGTGGGAGCCTTTGAAGCGAGGGCGCTAGCTCTTGTGGAGGCAACCTTGAAATACCACCCTGGTAATGTCGGAGTTCTAACCTAGACCCGTTATCCGGGTCGGGAACACTGTATGGTGGGTAGTTTGACTGGGGCGGTCTCCTCCCAAAGAGTAACGGAGGAGTGCAATGGTACCCTCAGCGCGGTCGGTCATCGCGCTTTTGAGTGCAATGGCATAAGGGTGCTTGACTGCGAGACTGACAAGTCGAGCAGGTGCGAAAGCAGGTCATAGTGATCCGGTGGTTCTGTATGGAAGGGCCATCGCTCAACGGATAAAAGGTACTCCGGGGATAACAGGCTTATTCCTCCCAAGAGTCCACATCGACGGAGGAGTTTGGCACCTCGATGTCGGCTCATCACATCCTGGGGCTGTAGCAGGTCCCAAGGGTTCGGCTGTTCGCCGATTAAAGTGGTACGCGAGCTGGGTTCAAAACGTCGTGAGACAGTTTGGTCCCTATCTTCCGTAGCCGTTGGAGATTTGAGGGTGAGCTGTCCTTAGTACGAGAGGACCGGGATGGACGCACCTCTGGTGTTCCGGTTGTCACGCCAGTGGCACTGCCGGGTAGCTATGTGCGGACGGGATAACCGCTGAAAGCATCTAAGCGGGAAGCCCCCCCCAAGACTAGATCTCCCTGGGAGCTCGACTCCCCTGAAGGGCCCACGAAGACTACGTGGTTGATAGGCTGGGTGTGTACGGTCAGTAATGACCTCAGCTAACCAGTACTAATTGCCCGTGAGGCTTGACCATATAACCTCAAGCGGTCTGAACGCGAGAGGATGATGCAATGGAGCTGGCGGTGGCCGCGAGGCTGCCGCGACAGGGATGGATCACATGTGAACGCGACAAGCGTCGAAGCAAAACGACCCGGATTGGAGGCGCACCCGGCCGGCATAAGCCGGCCGGATGAACCTCAAACAGCTTGTCTGGCGGCCATAGCGAGCGGGAACCACCCGATCCCATTCCGAACTCGGAAGTGAAAACGCTCTGCGCCAATGGTAGTGTGCCCATCGGGCATGCGAGAGTAGGTCACTGCCAGGCTCTCAAACGCAAAACCCCCGCGAACCTTCGGTTCGCGGGGGTTTTTGCTGTTGGGATCCCGCGCGGAGAAGCTCCGGCGGTTCTCCGGCCCCTGGGACATGAGACAATGCGCCCATGGGCAATCTCCTTTCGGCCGAGGCGCAGGCCGCGCCTGTTCGCCTGGCGAGGCGCCAGTGCGCCGACGCGGTTCTCATGGTACGCCCGGCGTGCTTCGCCTATAACCCGGAAACCGCCGCCACCAACGCATTTCAGCATCCCGATGGGCCCGTCGATGCCGCCGCGATCGCGCGCGCCGAGTTCGACGCTTTCGCGGGCGCGCTTCGCGGCGAGGGTGTGCGGGTATGCGTCGCCGACGACACGCCGGATCCGCCCAAGCCCGATGCGGTCTTCCCCAACAACTGGGTGAGTTTCCACGCCGACGGCACGGTGGTGCTGTACCCGATGCAGGCCCCGAGCCGGCGCATCGAGCGGCGGCAGCAGGTCGTGGAGGCGGCGATCGGCGAAACCGGCTTTCGGGTTTCGCGTGTGCTCGATCTGACCGCCCACGAGCGCGAAGGCCGGTATCTGGAGGGCACCGGCAGCCTGGTCCTCGATCACCTCCAGCGGCTGGCCTACGTCTGCCGCTCGCCGCGCTCTGATCCGCGCGTGCTCGAGGAATGGTCGCGGGAGCTCGGATACGAGCCGGTCACTTTCGACGCAACGGATGTCGCCGGACGCCGCATCTACCACACCAACGTCCTCCTCAGCGTCGGCGAGCGCGCCGCCTTCGTCGGAACCGAGGCGATCGCCGCTGCGGATCGCGACCGTGTCCTCGATCGGCTGCGCGCGACGGGTCGCGAGGTCATCGAGCTCGATCGCCGCCAGCTCGGGCAGTTCGCCGCTAACGTGCTCGAGCTGGCAACCTGGGACGAGGCATTGGGCGAGTACCGCCTGCTGGTGATGTCCGCCACCGCGCGGCACGCGCTCCTGCCGGAGACGTTCGCCCGTGTCGCTGCCTGCGCCGATGAGGTGCTCGTGGTCCCGGTGCCGACCCTCGAGCGTCTCGGAGGCGGAAGCGTCCGCTGCATGATGGCCGAGGTGTTTCGGCCTGCATGATCAGCCTGATCGTCAAAGCGGCTCTGGCCTATCTGCTCGGTTCGCTGATCGGGAGTCTCCTGGTCGGGCGCCTGCGCGGAGGTGTCGACATCCGCCGGCTGGGCAGTGGAAATGCCGGTGGAACCAACGCGCTGCGCACGCAGGGAAAGGTTTTTGCCTTCTGGGTTCTCCTGATCGACATCGGCAAGGGATGGCTCGCCACCGGCGTGCTGGCCGCGCTGGCGCTGCCGGG
>JAJZZR010000365.1 GCA_021797465.1 Pseudomonadota bacterium
CACCGGCGCGGCGCGTGACCTCGAGGTCACCGGCGTCTTCATCGCGATCGGCCATGCGCCGAACACCGGATTGTTCGCCGGACAGCTCGAGATGCGTAACGGCTACCTCCTGGTGCGCGGCGGCGCCGAGGGCAACGCGACGGCCACGAGCCTGCCGGGGGTATTCGCCGCCGGCGACGTGGCCGATCCGGTCTATCGCCAGGCGATCACTTCGGCCGGCGCCGGCTGCATGGCTGCGCTCGATGCCGATCGCTATCTCGATACGCTGGATCTCACCGCCCAGTAGCGCACCGGAATGCAGCTCGCCGTCCACTCGAGCATCGATCGGATCGATCCGCAGCAGTGGAACGTGCTCGCCGGCGAGGCTCATCCGTTCATGCGGCATGAGTTCCTCGCGGCGCTCGAGCACACACGCTGCGTGGGAGCCGAGCGCGGCTGGCAGCCCTGCCCCATCACGCTCAGCGATGCCCATGGGCTCGCCGCCGCCGCCGCGGTGTTCCTGAAAGACAACTCCTTCGGCGAGTTCGTGTTCGATTTCGCGTGGGCCGAAGCCTACGCGCGTCACGGGCTCGAGTACTACCCCAAACTCACCCTGGCGGTACCGTTCACGCCCGCCACCGGACCGCGCCTGCTGGTGCGCGCCGGCCTGGATCGGCGCGCGCTCGCCGCGCAGGTGCTCGAGGCCCTGGACGCGCTGGCGCGCGAACGCGGCTGCTCCTCGGTGCACGCGCTGTTCCTGGACGACCTGGACCGCGAGGTCTGCGCCGGCTCCGGCTGGCTGCTGCGGCGCGACTGCCAGTTCCACTGGCGCAATCGCGGCTACCAGAGCTTCGAGCAGTACCTGGAGACCTTCACGGCCGAGAAGCGCAAGAAGACGCGCCGCGAGCGCCGGCGCGTCGCCGAGGCCGGCATCCGCTTCCGCACGTACCTTGGTCCCGAACTCGATCCGGCGCTGCTCGATCGCGTCTATGCCTTTCACCGCGAGACATTCCTGCGCCACGGACACGAGCCGTACCTCACGCGCGCGTTCTTCGCCGAGATCGTCCGAACGCTCGGAGACGCTCTGATGGTGAAAGTCGCGCTGCACGAGGGCCGGCCGGTCGCCGCGGCGGTGTTCTTCTGGTCGGCCGAAACGCTCTGGGGGCGTTATTGGGGATCCGAAGGTGCGTACCACAGCCTGCATTTCGAGACCTGTTATCACCAGGGGATCGAGTTCTGCATCGAGCGGGGCATTGCCCGCTTCGAGCCCGGCACCCAGGGCGAGCACAAGGTCAGCCGCGGCTTCGAGCCCTGCCTCACCTGGTCGGCGCACCACATCGTCGACCCGCGCTTCCGCGCCGCGATCGCCGAGTTCCTCGAGCGCGAAGCCGGCTGGGTCGAGACGTACGCCGGGGAGGTCCGCCGGCACGTGCCCTACCGCAAAGCGCCGCCGTGAGACGCATCACCTGGCTGTCCGCGCACGACGCGCCCGAGTGGTTTCCACCGCTCGAGCAGGCGCTCAGCGAGCCCCCGGGGTTGCTCGCCGCCGGCGGCGATCTGTCGAGCGCGCGCCTCGTGGCCGCGTACCGGCGCGGCATTTTCCCCTGGTACGCCCCCGGCCAACCGGTACTGTGGTGGGCGCCCGACCCGCGCACGGTGCTGTTCCCCGAGGAGTTCCGCCGTCACCGCAGTCTGGCGAAGACAATACGAAACAAGGGCTTCGACGCCGGCGTCGATCGGCAGTTCGAAGCGGTGATCGACGCCTGCGCCGCGCCCCGGGCGCGCAGCCCCGGCACCTGGATCACCCCCGAGATGCGCGAGGCTTACGTGCGGCTGCACCGCCTCGGCTTCGCGCACAGCATCGAAGTGATGCGCGACGGCGCGCTCGCCGGTGGTCTGTACGGCGTCCGTCTCGGCGGAGTGTTCTTCGCCGAGTCGATGTTCAGCCAGGCACGCGACGCCTCGAAAGTCGCCCTGGCGCATCTGGCGGCGCTGTGCGCGCCCAACGGCATCGCCCTGATCGATTGTCAGATGCCGTCGTCGCATCTGTCGAGCCTCGGGGCGCGCGCGATCAGCCGCGCGCAGTTCCAAGGACTGCTCGAGCGCTGGGTCAGTCTCGCGCCCCTGCCGCTGCAGGATACCCCCGCATCGATGCCGCGCGCAGGTCGCTGAAGCGCCCGCCGCGCGGGGACGGCGCGGCGCCTCGTCGCCGGGAGCGGCCGCCACGACGCGTAATCGGCTCGCCACGGCGCCGGATAGGGCCCGAAGTCTCGGAGCCGGTGCTGGAAAATTGCGCAGCCCCGACCTTTTGTGCTGCAATTCGCGCCCCCGCAACGCAAAGGGTCATATGTCCAAAGAAGACGCCATCCAGATGGAGGGTGAGGTAGTCGAAACACTGCCCAACACCACCTTCCGTGTGAAGCTCAAGAACGGCCACGTCGTCACTGCGCACATCTCCGGCAAGATGCGCAAGAACTACATCCGCATTCTCACCGGTGATCAGGTCACCGTGGAATTGACTCCGTACGACCTGACCAAGGGGCGCATCGTCTATCGCGGACGTTAGCCGCGGGGCGGCTAGACGGCCACCTCCGGCTGTGCCGCGCCCGAGCATATCAATT
>JAJZZR010000438.1 GCA_021797465.1 Pseudomonadota bacterium
GGGTATTCGTGGTCGACGGCTCACGCCGATCCGCCCACGGCAACGCCTATTTCACCGGATTCGGGCGGCACAAGCGCATCGTGTTCTTCGACACTCTGCTCCAGGACCTCGAGCCGCCGGAGATCGAAGCCGTCCTGGCGCACGAACTCGGGCATTTCCGCCTGCATCATGTGCGCTCGATGATGGCGGTGTCGATTGCGACGCTGGTCGTGCTCTTCGCGCTGCTCGGGTGGCTGGCGCGCCAAAGCGCCTTCTACACCGCCCTCGGGGTCCCGCATCCCTCGCCGCACGCGGCGCTGCTGCTGTTCGCCCTCGCCGCGCCCGTGGTGTTGCAGTTCACCACGCCGCTCGGCGCGATGTGGTCACGCCGGCACGAGTTCCAAGCCGACCGCTTCGCCGCCCGCCACGCCGACGCGCGCCAGCTGGTGTCGGCGCTGGTGAAGCTCTACCGCAGCAATGCCAGCACGCTCACACCGGACCGGCTGTATGCGGCGGTTCACTATTCGCACCCGCCCGCCACCGAGCGGATCGCCCGGCTGCGTCGCTCAGAGCCGCAGACAGGCGCGATCCGGCCCGGCGACACGGTCATCTGAGTGCCGCCCCCGGCTGACTCGGCGTCAGCACGTCGGCAGAGAGCTTGTTCCCGATGATGTGCTGGTTCGGCACGCAGGTGACGTCCATCCGGATGTTGCGCGCCGCGAACAACGGCAGAAACGTGTGCCGAAACTCCGTCATGAGATCGCAGTTGCCGCGCAGATACGTGCTCGGGTAGAGCCGCACCCTGCGCCAGTGCGCGGCCACGAACGGCCCGCCTTTGCCGTGCGTGGAGGGCACCAGAACCCGCATGGTCACCCGCACCGCCGGAAACGGAACGATCTGGTTTCTGACCGGACAATCTCGCACCCGCAGATCGCGCGCGCCGAGCCGGCTGAGCAGATGAACGATCGAGTCCTTCAATCCGCTGCAGGTATAGTGAGTGGTGAAGCCCTGATAGGTGAAATGTACCTCTCGCGACACCCAGACCGCATGAACGGCCTGCGGGGGCTGGGCCGCCCACGCCGGCGCGTACCAGAGAGCGGCGGCGAGAACCGCCGCAACGAATCGAGACGAGATGGAAGACCGCATGACGATCACCTCGAAAGTGCCCTGTGCCTGACGCTCTCAATTAGACTGCGGAATCCGCCGAGAGATCCAGCCGCGCAGCGCACGTCGGGCTGCCGTGGCGGCACCGTGAGCTTGGCGTGCCGCGATCCGCCCGCTTCAACGGCATTCAGTCGAACGGATGCCGCAACAGGATCGTCTCGTCCCGCTCCGGTCCCGTCGAGATGATGTCGATGGGCACCTCGACCAGCGACTCGAGCCGCTCGAGGTACTTGCGCGCATTGGCCGGCAGCCGGGCATACTCGGTGATCCCCACCGTCGAATCGGGCCAGCCCGGCAGCTCCTCGTACACCGGCTCCAGTCCGGCATACCCTTCGAGACTGAGCGGCGGCTCGGCCACCACTTTGCCGCCGACGCGGTAGCCGACGCATACGCGGATAATGTCCAGGCCGTCGAGCACATCGAGTTTGGTGATGCACAACCCCGAGACGCTCGAGTGCACGATGGCACGCCGCAGCGCCACCGAATCGAACCAGCCACAGCGCCGACGCCGCCCGGTGACGGACCCGAACTCGTGACCGACCCGTGAGAGATGCTCGCCATAGCCATCGAACAGCTCGGTGGGAAACGGTCCGGCGCCGACCCGTGTCGTGTAAGCCTTGACGATACCCAGCACGTGATCGAAGACCCGGGGTCCGACGCCCGTACCGGTGCCGGCGAAGCCGGCCGTGGTGTTGGATGAGGTGACGAAAGGATAAGTGCCGAGGTCCACATCGAGCATCGCCCCCTGCGCCCCTTCGAACAGCGCGCTGGCGCCGTCGCGGCGCAGCTGATTGAGGGCGAGCGTCACGTCGGTGACCAGCGGAGCGATCGTCTCGGCGTAGGCGAGCTGCTCGTCGAGCGTCTTCTGGAAATCCACCGGCGCCTGACGAAAGTAGTGCTGCAGGACGAAGTTGTGAAAATCGAGCACCTCGCCGAGCTTGGCGGCGAACCGGTCGCGCTGGAACAGATCCGCCACGCGCACCGCGCGCCGCGCCACTTTGTCCTCGTACGCCGGTCCGATGCCACGGCCCGTCGTACCGATTGCGTTCGCGCCGCGCGCCCGCTCGCGCGCCTGATCGAGCTGGATGTGCGAAGGCAGGATCAACGGGCACAGCGGTGAGATCGCCAGCCGATCGAACACCGGTACGCCCTGCTCCATGAGCATGCGGCTCTCCCGCATGAGCGCCTCGAGCGAGAGCACGACGCCGTTGCCGATGAAGCAGCGCACGTGCTCGCGCAGGATGCCGGCGGGGATCAGCGACAGAATGGTCTTCACGCCGCCGATGACCAACGTGTGTCCGGCGTTGTGCCCGCCCTGGAAGCGCACCACCGCGGTGGCGCGCTCGGTCAGCAGGTCGACGACCTTGCCCTTGCCCTCATCGCCCCACTGCGTGCCGATCACCACGACGAATCTGCCCACTGCGCTTGCGCTCCTCGGAATCAAACCTGGATGTTC
>JAJZZR010000442.1 GCA_021797465.1 Pseudomonadota bacterium
ATCTTCGGGCTGCCGCGCGAGCTCAGGCGCGCGTAGCGCCGCCGGACGCGTACAGGGACTTCTTCAGCTTCCAGCGCTTGTGTGACCAGGGCCAGTCGGACGGTGCCGCGATGATCTGGCGCTCGACCTCGCGCACGTAGCGCTCGGTGAGCGTCCCGCCGGGGAGCTGCTCGCCCGGCGCCGAGAGCGGCACGAACGCCATTTCGTAAAATCCCCGGCGCACGCGCCGCATGGTGATGAAGAACACGGGGAAGCGCGCCACCCGCGCGATCTCCTCCGGCCCCATGTAAAAAGCCGTATCGCGGTTCAGAAAGCGCGTCCAGTGCTTGCGCTCGCTGTTCGTCGGCTCCTGGTCGGCCACCATCGCGATCGCGCGGGTCGCCGTGCCGCGTTGGATGATGTCCGCCAGCAGCTGCTTGGCCGGGATCAGGCGGCAGCCGAAGCGGCTGCGCAGCTTCTTCATTTCCCGCTCGGCCCATCGGTCGACCAGGGGCTTGTAGGCCGCATCGATCGGGTAGCCGAGCTCGAGCGACAACGCCAGCAGCATCCACTCCCAGTTGCATTGATGGGCTGCCGCCAACAGCACCGATTTACCCTGAGCGAGATAGGCCCGCGGCGCCTCCAGGTTCACGATGCGCACCCGGCGGCGGATCTCCTCGGCAGGCAGGGCGACCGATTTGACCACCTCGACGAGCATCTCCGCGAAGCCCCGGTAGTAGTCGCGGCGTACCGTGCGCATGTGCTCGGGATCCCACTCGGGAAATGCGTGCGCGAGATTGTTCCGTACCACCGCATCGCGATACGGAAAGACGCGAAACGCAAGCCAGCCGAGCAGGTCCGCGAGGCCGTACAGCAGCGTCAACGGCACCCGCGCGAGCAGGCGGACCCACCAGACGGGCGGTGCCTCGGGGCGGGTGGCGGGCGCGGGCGCCGCGGCGGCGGGTGGCACGGGGGCGGGGAGTTGCTGGTTCACGGATCTTGATGACGTGGCGCGCCGTTCTCGCGGGGGCGAATGCTGCAAGGCCGGCGCATGGTACCGGCACACGCCGCGCATGCAAGCGCAAGGGCCGCCGAATATACTGGCCATCACATGGCCAATGCACATGTCGCGGCGGATGATCGCTACCGCCGATGAGCTGAAGGGGGTGCTGGAGGCGCTGCTGTGTCTCAGGACGGGCAGTGGAAACCGCCTGCCGGGCTTCGCCGAGCCGATTCTGGTTCTTCTCGGAACTCGGCCCGACGCTCCGGTACGGATGGGTGAGCTGCGCGAGCGGCTGGGTCTCGGTCAATCGCGCGCGAGCCGGCTCTGCGCCGCGCTCAAGCGTGCCGGCCTGGTGGTGATCACCACGGCTGCCGAGGACCGCCGCGCATCCTGGGTTCAGTTGACTCCGGCGGGCCGGACGCTCATCGAGGATTGTGCCGGCGCACTGCGCCGCGGGGAAGCGCCGTCCGATGCATAGATCCGATAACGGATCAAACCGTTTCCGCATTTAAGCACCCCGGCGCGGGCGGAATCCGAGCCCGCGTATATTGACCCCGGACCCTACTCCAGGTCTTAGCATCCCCTGAATCCGGCCATCCTCCGCGCCGGATCGATCCTAAGGAGTCCGCCGCGTGGCCGTTCCCGCCCCCCAGATCCCGCCCAATCGCCTGAGCTTGCCCATCCAGGGCATGACCTGCGCCTCGTGTGTGGCCCGAGTCGAGCGCGCGTTGAATGCGCTGCCGGGCGTACAGGCCGAGGTGAATCTCGGCACCGAGCGGGCCGAGGTGCGGTTCGATGCCGCCCGGGTCAGCGCGCAGGATCTGGCGGACGCGGTGCGCAGCGCCGGCTACGACGTTGCGCAGGAAACACGCGAGCTGTCGATTTCCGGCATGACGTGCGCCACGTGCGCGCAGCGGGTCGAGAAGGCGCTGCGGGCGGTGCCCGGTGTGACCGGCGTTGCGGTGAACCTCGCCAGCGAGCGCGCCGCGGTCGAAGGAGCCGGGACGCTGCCTGTGGCGCAGCTGCTCGAGGCGGTGCGGCGCGCGGGGTATGACGGCGATGTCATCGGCACCGCCGCCGACGAATCGCGGCTCGAGACCGAGCAGGCGCGGCGTTTCAGGCTCGAGACGGCACGGCTGGTGGTGGCCGCCGCCCTGGGCGCGCCGCTGCTGCTGCCCACCGCCGGCGTGGCGCTGCCTCACCCGTTGGATCTGGCGCTCGCGAGCATCGTGCAGTTCGTGATCGGTGCGCGCTTCTACCGCGGGGCATGGCGGGCGCTGCGCGCGGGCGTCGGCAACATGGATCTGCTGGTGGCGCTCGGCACTTCCGCGGCGTACTGCTACAGCGTCTGGCTGATGTTCGCGCGGCCCGGCGCGCCGTTGTATCTCGACTCCGCAGCGGTCGTGATCGTGCTGGTCACGGCGGGCAAATGGCTCGAGGCGCGCGCCAAGCGCGCCACCACGGCGGCAATCCGCCAGCTGATGTCCCTGCGTCCGCAGCGCGCGTGCGTCGTACGCGACGGGGTGGAGGTTCAAGTGCCGCTCGAGGCCGTCGCGGTCGGCGACATCGTGGTGGTGCGCCCGGGCGAGCGCGTGCCGGTCGACGGCATCGTG
>JAJZZR010000414.1 GCA_021797465.1 Pseudomonadota bacterium
CGCTGCTTGGAGCAGCGGGCGTTCCCGCTCGCGCAACTGCGCCTGCTCGCTTCGGCGCGCTCGGCGGGCAAGACGCTGCCGTTTCGCGGCCAGCCGCTCGTGGTCGAGACGCTCGCCGAGGACTCGTTTCGCGGCGTCGATATCGCGCTGTTTTCCGCCGGCGGCGGCATCTCCAAGCGGTTCGCGCCGCTCGCGGTGCGGCAGGGCGCGGTCGTGGTCGACAACTCCTCGGCGTTCCGGCGCGATCCGGCCGTGCCGCTGGTCGTGCCCGAGATCAATCCGCACAAGGTCAAGACCCACCGTGGAATCATCGCCAATCCCAACTGCTCGACGATCATCGCGATCACACCGCTGTGGCCGGTGCACCGGCGCAATCCGATCAAGCGGCTGATTCTCTCGACCTATCAGGCGGCCTCGGGCGGTGGCGCCGCCGCGATGGAGGAGCTGCGCGAAGCGACCCGCGCCTATCTGGAGCGGCAACCGTTCACACCGCGCGTCCTGCCGCACCCGTATGCCTTCAATCTGTTCAGCCACAACTCGGCCGTCGATCCGGACAACGGCTACAACGAGGAGGAGCTGAAGGCGCTGTACGAGACCCGTAAGATCTATGACGACGAGTCCATCCGCGTCACGGCGACCTGCGTGCGTGTGCCGGTGCTGCGTGCGCATTCGATCGCCATCAACTTCGAGTGCGAGCGGCCGATCACGCCGGACACGGTGCGCGATCTGATCGGCGGCGCTCCGGGCGTGAAGCTGGTCGATGACCGGGAGCGCAATTATTTCCCCATGCCGGCGGACGCCTCGGGTACTGATCCGATCCTGGTCGGCCGAATCCGCGCGGATCTGTCCGATCCGAGCGGCCGCTCGATCGCGTTGTTCGTCGCGGGCGACCAGCTCCTGAAGGGCGCGGCGCTCAATGCCGTGCAGATCGCGGAGCTGCTCCTGCAGGAGGGTGCGCGCGGGTCGTCCTGAGACGCCCGCCGCCGCGCGGGGCGGCGCCTACAGCAAGTCCCGCAGCCGGTAGGAGAGCATCGCCAGCGCGAGCAGCGGGCGACGCGTGAGCGGGCCGCCCGGAAAGTCCCGGTGCGGGATGCGCGCGAACACATCGAAGCGCTCGGCCTGCCCGGCGATCGCCTCCGCGATGAGCTTGCCGGCCATGCCCGCGAGCGCGAGGCCGTGGCCCGAGAAGCCCTGCGCGAAATACACGCCGGGCCGCAAACGGCCGAAGTGCGGCGCGCGGTTCGCGGTCAGGTCGAGCAGACCGCTCCAAGCGTACTCGATGCGCGCATCGGCGAGCTGGGGGAAGACCCGCAGCAGCCGGGCGCGTGTCTCGGTCCGGGCGTCGAAGTCCGTGCCGCGGCCATAGCTGATCGGGCCGCCGAACAGCAGCCGATGATCGGCGGTGCGACGGAAGTAATCGAGCACCCAGTTCATGTCGCTCACCGCCGCGTCGTTGGCGATCAGGGCGGCGGCGCGGTCCGCGCCGAGCCGCTCGGTGGCAATCACGTGGGCGGCGACAGGAATGATCTTGGCGGCGAGCGTCGGCGCGGCCGGGCCCAGGTAGGCGTTGCCGCACAGGACGATGTGCGCGGCGCGCACTTCGCCGGCTTCGGTGCGCACCCGGCCGGGTGTGACCTCCACGGCGCGCGTGCCTTCGAACAGGCGCACGCCGGCACGCTCGGCCGCGTCCGCCAGTCCCAATGTGTAGGCCAGGGGATGCACATGGGCGCCGTTGGCGTCGAACATCGCGCTGCGGTAGCGCCGGCTGGCGAGGGTGGTCCGCAGCTCGTCGCCGGGCACATAGCGCACGCTGCCGTAGTCGAACCGGGTTCGCAGCGTCTCGATATGTACGCGCAGCTCACGGTCGTGGCGACGTTTGAGCGCGGTGAGCAAATAGCCGTCGGTCCAATCGCACGCGATCCGGTGTCGCGCGATCAGGGCGCGGGTGAGGCTTACCGCCTCGGTCGCTGCATCCCAAATCGCCCGCGAGCCGTCTACGCCGACCAGTCGATCGAGCGTTTCCTGGGCGCACGCCACGCCGTGCAGGACTTCCCCGCCGCTACGGCCGGAGGCTCCCCAGCCGATCCGGTGCCGCTCGAGCAGGGCGACCGAATAGCCTCGCTCGGCCAGATGCAGCGCGGCCGAGCAGCCGGCGATTCCTCCGCCGACCACACAGACCTCGGCGCGCTGCGAGCCGCGAAGCGGCGTTCTCGGAACAGGAATGTGAACCGAGGCGGCATAGTACGACGGGGCATGGGCGGCGGGCATGGTGATGCTCCTATAATAGCCGCCACACCCATGCCATCGGCGCGCCCCCTCATTGGCCTGCTTGCGGACCGCCGGATGATCGGCCCGCAGCCGTTTCACGTGGCCGCGGAGAAATATGCCCGCGCGCTGCTCGATGTGGCCGATGCGCTCCCCGTGTTGATCCCGCCGCTCGCCGAGGCGCTGGGATTCGAGGCGCTCATCGAGCGGCTCGACGGGCTGCTGTTCACCGGCAGTCCGTCGAACGTCGAGCCGCGCCATTACGCCGGTCCGCCGAGCGCCCCCGGGACGCTGCATGACCCGGACCGCGATGCCACCACGCTGCCGC
>JAJZZR010000239.1 GCA_021797465.1 Pseudomonadota bacterium
CTGATGCTGATGTTCGGCCACCGGCTGGTCGGCGCCTATCTTTCGCTGTATCCGCGATGAAGCTCCTGCGCATCGGCTTGACCGGCGGCATTGCCAGCGGCAAATCCACGGTGGCGGATCTGTTCGGCGCGCTCGAGGTGCCCGTCATCGACACGGACAAGATCGCCCGCGAGGTGGTCGAGCCCGGCCAGCCTCCGCTCGAGAAGCTGGTGGAACGCTTCGGCACCGGCATTCTCACCCCGGACGGACACCTGGACCGGCCGAAACTCCGTGAGATCGTCTTCTCCGATCCCAAGGCCCGCGCCGACCTGGAAGCCCTCACGCATCCGGCCATCGGCAGCGCGGTGGAAGCGATGGCCGCGGCGGCGGGCGGGCCTTACCAGATCCTGGTGATTCCCCTGCTGGTGGAAAAAGGGCTCGGCAAACGCCTCGATCGGGTGCTGGTGGTGGACTGCCCCGAGACGCTGCAGTTGCAGCGCCTGCAGGCGCGCGACGGCTCGAGCCCGGCGCAGGCCCAGGCCATCCTCGATGCGCAGGCCCCGCGCACGGCCCGGCTGAAGGCCGCCGACGACGTGATCCGCAATGAATCGGATGTCGCGGCATTGCGCCAGCAGGTCGAGGCGCTGCATCGCCGCTACCTGGAGTTGGCGCAAAAATCCTGACCACCCCGCCCCGTCGCGGCGATCGGACATTTACGTAACATATGTTCGTCGCGCACAATACGCGCATGAGCACCGAAATCGGAGATGTAGAGGCCGCCGAAAAACCCGCGTCAGCGCCCGTATCGGCGCCCGCGGCCCTGGCCTCCCAGAAGCCCGCGCCGCCGACCCTGGATGCCGCCGGCGGCCGGACGCTGCTGTTCGAGCAACCGCTGAACGAACGGATGCGAACCTTTCTGCGCCTGGATTTTCTGTACAACCAGGCCCTCTATCACAACGAGACCGGCAGCGCCTGGGGCAGCCGGGCGGCTGTCAACAGCCTGATCGACATCCTGGCGGTGGTCTCGCGCAGCGATCTACGCTCCGACGCGCTGAAGGAAATCGAGCGCCAGCTGCATCTGCTGAGCGAGTTTCAAACGCGTCCGGGCGTCGATGCGCAGCGCCTGAAGACCTTCATCGCCAACCTGGCGCAGCTACGCACGAATCTGCTGAACGCCGGGGTGGCCTGTCAGCAGCCGTTGCGGGAATCGGAGTTCCTGAACGCCGTGAAGCACCGCAGCGCCATCCCGGGCGGCACCTGCGAGTTCGACCTGCCCGATTACCTCTACTGGCTCTCCCAGCCCAACGAGGCGCGCAAGCAGACGTTCAACCAGTGGCTGGCCCTGCTGCGGCCGGTGTGCGATGCGGTGGCGGAGCTGCTGTGGCTCACCCGCCAGTTCGGGCGCTCGCGCCAGGAATGCGCCCGCGGCGGCACGTTCACCATCACGTTCGACCGGGACAATGCGCTGCAGCTGCTGCGCATCGCCCTGCCGGCCTCGAGCGGGCTGTACCCGGAGGTCAGCGGCAGTCATCACCGCTGCAGCGTGCGCTTCCTGACCTGGAAGGGACTGGCCGAGCACGCGATGCAGACCACCGAAGACGTGCCCTTCCTGCTCACGACCTGCACCTGAGAGGCACCATGCAGGTCACCTGTCCGACCTGTCACCGTTCCATCGACTGGAAGAATGCGCCGCACCGGCCGTTCTGCAGCGAGCGCTGCCGGCTGATCGACCTCGGCGGCTGGCTGACCGGGCGCAACGCGATTCCCGGCGAGCCGGTCGCGGAGGAGCCCGGGCACCCGCACGAAACCCCAGCGGATCATTGACCCGTACGCGCGGCAAGCCGCATGAGACGTGCGGCCGGTGAAATGACTGCGCTCATGCCGTCAAACGCTGGAGCATAGCGGGCACGATCAGGTGCTGCGCGGTCGATATGAGCCCGCCTTCACCGCCCAAGAACATGTGTGTGCGCCGGCGCTCCGCATGGAATTGGGCATCATTTGACGGTCAAGAAGCGTCGTCGGGCGGTGAACGCACAGTTGCGCAGGCGCCGAGGGTATCCCGCCCGCAGTCCATGGGCGCGACCGCGGCGTTGGGGGCGGCATGAATGCCACCTTTCAGAACTCCGCCCAGGTGCGATGGACGCGCTCGGCAGGCGCGATTCGAGCACTGACGCGGCGAGCGGTTCGCGGCTCCGAGTGCGCCGATCGGGCGCCTACGGGAACTTGATCCTGCCCCCGCCCGGGCCCGGCGCGGCACCGGCGCCGACTTCCGGCACCACGATGCGCGATGCGGCTTCGCGGCGCATCTCCCGCGCCTCGTCGATCGCCTGCTCGATCGCCTCGCGCACCCCTGCGGAGAATTGCGCCAGGGCCTCGGACAGCGTCGTGCCCGGGAGCTCGAACGACAACGGCAGAACACCGGCCGGCGTCAGCAGCTGCGTCTGACCGGAGAACAGCACCGTACGCGAGGGATCCGGCTCGCCCGTGCGGGTGACCGGCGTCAGACGCCGGATCGTGCCGGCGCGCCGGTCCGTGAAGAGCTCTTCGCGGTACAGGTTGGCCGAATCGAGCTCGACCTCTGGAACCTCATTCGTCTCGGCCATCGTCGCCCTCT
>JAJZZR010000160.1 GCA_021797465.1 Pseudomonadota bacterium
CGGCCTTCTACAATTCCACCCGCAAGCATGCGCCCCAAGCGGCGATCCTTTACGACAAATTCCACATCATTCGCGTAAGGACTCCGGCAACCCCGTTCTTGCGCCGATTTTCATGAGCGTGTAGAGCTCGGAAGCGAAGAGAACGGCGGGAGGGGATCCTCTTTGTGGGAGTGCCCCCGCTCTATAGCCGACCGGCCGTGGTCACCGCCAACCACACCCCACCCGGGGCGGGTCGCCACCCCGGCGGGATGCTTCTCGGGGCTACGCCCTCGAACCTTTCCGCCGGGTCAGATCTACGGGAGGCAGACTTCTCACTGTGAGTGACGCGCTGCAGCGGACTGCGGCGGGTTGCACCGATGCGGCGCCGGGTCGATATAGCGTGCGGCGCCCTCTGGCGCCGGATCAGGATCGAGGCGGAGCGCGAGTCAGGTGGCGTGGCGGGCGGCCGGCAGCGTGGTGCGAACGTTCCAGGGCAGCAGGGCTTCGAGCGCCTCGACGGTGTCGGCGGCGGGTAACTGCTCGAACAGGAGGTTCAGGTACGCGTGGGGTTCGAGGCCGTTGGCGCGGGCGCTCGAGACCAAGGAGAAGAGGTTCGCGCTAGCGCGGGCGCCGAGGGGATTGTGACAGAAAAGCCAAACGCGACGCCCCTGAGCGAACGGACGGATCCGGTTCTCGGTGTCGTTGTTATGTATCGGAACCTCAGGATGCTCGAGGTGCCTCACGAGCTTTGGCCACTGATTTGTAGTATAGGCGAGCGCCTTACCTAGGGCGCTCTGCGGCGGGGTGCCGGGCAGTAGATCATCGACCCACCGCTTGAAGGCCGTGAGGACGGGGGCGGATTTCTCCAGCCGTAGCTTGCACACCTCCTCGAGAGTCAACGCTGAGCCGTCGCGCTCGCGCTGCTTGCGCAGCTCCTTGATGTCCTGCTCGATCTTGAACACCGGTCCGAGATACTCGCGCATGGCCACGCCCGCGAGCGTGCGTCCCGAGGGCAGCTCTGCGACCTTCAGCGCCTTGTGGAAGTACGTCCGGCAGTGTTGTAAACATCCGAAATGCTCGAGCTTCAGCTGCGCGGCCACGATGTCATAGAGCTCGAGCCCATCGGTGAGCAGCTTTCCTCGATACGGTCCGTCCGCCCCGGTCAACAGTTCCTTCAAGGCCGCCGCCGTGCGCGAGGGGATGTAGTCGAAGAGAATAATCCGCCGCCCCGGGGGACCGGCGCAGCGCACCACCATGTAATGATCAGAGTGCGGGGATTTCTCCGAGCGCAGCACCTGAAGATAGGTCTCGTCCATCTGGATGAGTGGGTGCTCGAGCAGGGCATCGTTCATCAGGTTGATCAGCGGCACCACGCTCTCAGCGCCGAGCGTGTTGACCCAGGTGCCCACCGTGCCGGGGCTCAAGAGCACATCCTGGCGCTCGAGCTGGCGGCAGACCCGATAAAGCGGCAGCCCATCATCGAACTTCGAGGTCACAAGGTGTGCCAGGAGCGAGGCGCTGGCGTTGGACTTCGGCAGGATGCTCTTGACCGCCGCGACGACCTTCACTCCCTCGTGACAGTGTCCGCAGGCGTACTTCGGATACACGTGCCGCTCGACCCACACCTTCGGCGGCTCGTAGTGATAGCGCTCGCTGACTTCCTCCCCGATGCGCTGCCTCGCCCAGCACACCCCTTCGTGCTCGTGCGTGCACCACTTCTCGTGCACCGGCAGATCGTGCAGGACCTCCTGCCGGGGCAGATGCGGCGGGATCGGCTCGCGCCCGCCGCTGTGCGGGCGCGCCTTGCGCTTATGGGCGGCCACCGTCGTGGTGTGCTCCTGCTCGGCAGCTTCCGCCGCTGCGATGGCCGCCAGCACCTCCGCCTCGTTGAAGAGCATCTTCTGATCGGGGGAAACGCTCTGCGAAGGGAGCTTCTCCGAGGAGCGGCCGTAAAGCTGGGCCTTCAGGAATCGCACCTCCTCTTCGAGCAGCATCTTGCGCTCGAGCGCCTGGCGGTGTTCGGCCTGAAGCTGCTCGTGGGCGTGACGGATCTGACGGAGGGCCTCTTCGGAGACCTTCAGCCGCGCCTGAAGTTCGGCGTTCTTCTGGAGAGACTGGTTGTGGCGCAGTGCGGCGGGCACGGTGCAAAGTATACCGCACCCGCCGCACAATACAACATCAAACGATCACGCCGCGCGAGAAAATCTCAACATCTGATGCGGCTGCCTGAAGATGTCGTAACCATCGAGCAGCCACTCGAGCTGCTCGGCGGACAGCGTCACCACCTCCTGCTCGATGAGCCGCGGCCAGACAAACTTCTCCCGCCCCTCGATCACCTTGTGACAGACCCAGAAGCCGTTCCTGTGCCAACGGAGGAGCTTCACCGCATTGCGCCGCCGGCCGACAAAAACGAACAGCCCGCTGCCGAACGGATCGAGCTTCATCGCTTCCTGCACCAGCGCGGCAAGGCCGTTGCGACCACGCCTCATGTCGATCGGCTCGCGATACAGGTACACCTCAACGTCCTCGCCCCACAGCCGCATCATGACCGCGCCTCCATCACCCCGGCGAGCCATCGCGGTTCCGGCCAGCTGCCG
>JAJZZR010000048.1 GCA_021797465.1 Pseudomonadota bacterium
TGCCGTTATTCTGTTCCCGATCTGCCGATGCGTTTGTCCCTGAAATGCCGCCAGATCGTTCCCGATCTGCCGACGACTCGTCCGTTCCTGATAGGCCGAGACAGGAGTGTTCCCGATGTGCCGAATAACTAGCTCACAATATGCTAACAGGCGTTCCCGATGTGCCGAACTCAACGGTGAGACATGCTGCTTATCAATGTGTTATGATAACAAATACGCGGTAAGTCGGTATTCGGACGATAGCCTTGAGGCATCTGTCGGCAGATTGGGAACATCCGGCGGGATCCGCGTCAGGCGTAGCGGTTGCGGGCGTCCCATTGGCGCGCGAAGCCGTAAAAGGCCGCCTGATAGTCCTCGGGCTGCCGCTCGCTGTCCCTGGCCAGCCAAGAATCGAAGTCAGCCTTGATGGCGTAGACATCCCATCTCGGGAAATCCCGTCGGACCCTTGCCACAGTTTCGTCGGACAGCACCGGGGTGGCTGAAGGGAAAAGTGGTAAGGCTTGCGGGGGGGACGGCTCCTTTTGCGGCCGCGAGGAACGGTTGGAGCGCATGGCCTTCTGCTCCAGCCTGTCAGCCACACGGCGGCACATGCGCAGCAACGGCTCCTTGCCCGCGGTCAACTCCAGGCTCAGATCGAAGCTAGGCAGAGTATTGCTGCGGACGATGGCCTGCATTTCAAACTTGAACCGGCGATAGGTGCCTTCAGCGCCTGATTTCTCGAACAGGGTAGGCAGAGAGATGGCGAAGCCCCCCTCCCCTGCCCCGCCCGCATGCTTGCGCGCAACGCGGTAAAGCCAGCGTTCGCGGCCGCCCGTAATCGTGAAATACATGGAGTCGATGGACAGCAATCCGCCATCCATGAGGATGCCTTCGTAGAACCACTCGGAGAGCGTCAGGGTCATGCCTTTGCTCTGCTGGGTTTCATCATCCACATGGTCAGCCCAGGACTCGATCCAGCTGAACTGCCGGTGCTTCTTACCTTTCTGGGCGCGGATGTTAGTGACGATGGTTGTCGCCTGAAGGCGTCCAAGGGCTTCGCGCAGCAGGTGATACTGATGACCCCCTGTGGGCCGCCCAATGGTCTTCAGCAGATCGTAGGGCTGGAAATGCAGCGTGCGCGGTAGATCATTTTTCCCCTGCTTGCGCAGGGTGTTCACGGTGGAAGCGGCCCAGATGAGGATGTCGGCGTCCCAGATCGTCGCCATGCCAAATTGTTGGTTCGGCAGCACCTTCACGAACACCTCGCCGTTGGGGCTGACATATTCGATGGGCTTCAGCCGCCTGCGCTTTGCCAAACTGAAGAATGGCCGCTCCATCGTCTCCCGCTGGTCGCGCAGCGGAAGATCCGAGACGTAGGGAACGAACAAATTGAATTGCTGATTGGTGGAGCGGCGAGGGGTCAAGGCGAAGCCTTTCCCCGTTGGGCGGTGCTTATTTCATATTCGGCCACTTGCCCCATCTCGCGTTCGAGTGCTGCAAGGGCGCGTTCGACAAGCTCGCCCAGTGTCACGCGGTGCATCAGCTCGCCGCGTTCATAGCGCAGGCGCTCGGCCTCGACGATTTCGTGGAAGCGGTCGTGTGCGCGTTGTGTGATGCGGGCGTTGAGAAGAATGGTCCGGCCTGATTTCACAAGAGCTGCCCGCTTAGGCGGCGGTGCGAGCGCGCCTCTTGGCGAGCGGCTCGGGAAGCCGCCCTCTTCCGACACCTTCCGCACCGTCTCGCCCGGCACGGGCGATCTCTCCGGCTCGGGTTTGGGGGAGAATCCGCTTAGATCCAGGTCGTCGTTGAAGATGCTGGGCCGCAATCCGGACATCAGGCCACCTCCGCCGGCCGCTCGGCGGCAGGCTGTTGCTGGCGCCTTAGCATGTCGATCGTCTCCGCCGTGAATTGCCGGGCGTTGATAAGCGCCGCCGGCACGTTGCTGACGGCGCCCTGATCGAGGTTCGAGAGCGTGCCGCCGAAGGAAAAGATGGCACGGAACGCGTCGCGCTCGTGCAGCGCTGTGCCGAACAGCGGGATGCCCTTAGTCAGCATATCCTGCTCCAGGCTCTTAAGGGTTCTGGGCCGGACGGCCGGGTTAGTCTGAGTGAACAGCACGGCGAACGGGATTGTCTTGTTATAGGCCTTCTCCTGCCTCCCGATGAACTTGATGACCTTCACGGCCTCGATGGCGTCAAGCTCCGAACCCTTGGTCGGGATAATGACGAGATCGGCCCTGCTCATGGCTTGCGCCACCATGAGCGAGGCCGTGCCTTCGAGGTCGACGATGACGAAGGTGGTCTTACGGGCGGCGGCGTCGATGGCGTCGAGGAGCGTTTCCTCCGTCACAGCACTGATAACGATCAGCTTGTCCGGGCAACCCGGCTTCCGACTCCAGCGGCTGACGGGCTGGTTGGGGTCCGCGTCGATGATTGTGACCGACGCACCGCGGCTGGCGAGATCGGTCGCCAGCAGGACGGCGGATGTTGATTTGCCAACGCCTCCTTTGGAGCTGGCGAAAGAAATAGTTGGCATGAAGAACCCGAATCGGTTGCTGCCTACGGAGTACGGAGAAAGATGACTGTTGGCCTTTTGA
>JAJZZR010000094.1 GCA_021797465.1 Pseudomonadota bacterium
GAGCCGATCGCCGCCGAGCTCGCCAAGCGTGGCCTGGTGACCGAGAAGCTGGCCGGAGCCACGTTCGTGCAGCGCCGCTTTCGCGACGTCAAGGAATTCACCGACTGCCTGACGACGCTCGAGAAGCTCAATATCGACACCAAGGGGCTCGAAGCCGAGGGACGCTTTCAGGCGGAGCTGTTCGTGTCGCGCCCGCGCGCGGATGTCGAGGCGGCGCCGCTCGCGAAGATCGTGAAGGTGGTCAGCGGTCGAAATCGCACCGTCGGCACGCGGTACGTGCGTGTTGGGCGGGGCGCGGACGCACAGGTGATGCGCGTTCCCTCGTGATCGCGCGGCGGGGCGTCTGCAAGACTTCCGACGGCGGCGCCAGTTATGCCGTCCGGGACGTCAACCTCGCGATTCCCGCGCGCACATTCGTGGCGGTCGTGGACGATTCGGGTTCGGGCAAAACGACGCTGCTAAAGACCATCAACCGCCTGATCGAGCCGGAGGCGGTCGAGGTGTGCATCGATGGCGAGCCGGTGCGGTCTGTTCCGCCGCACGATCTGCGCCGCCGCCTCGACTACGTATTTCAGGGAGTCGGACTGTTCCCGCACCTGAGCATCGCGGAGAACATCGGTATTACGCCGCAGCTGGCCGGCTGGCCGGATGATGCGATCCGCGCTCGCGTCGAGGAACTGATCGATCTGGTCTGCCTGCCGCGCGCCTACCCGACGCGGATGCGCGCCGAGCTCTCCGGCGGCCAGCGCCAACGAGTCGGCATTGCCCGGGCTCTGGCGGCGCGGCCGGCCATCGTGCTGATGGACGAGCCGCACGAGTTGCTCGCCGGACATGCGGATCCTGCGGTGATCCTGCTGTCTTCGCACGGCGCGCACGATCCGGTGCTGCGTCGCGCGCTCGAGCCGTTGATCGACCGTATTCCGATCGGCCTGATGCGCCACGCCGATTTCATGGTGGACCGCCGGCACGACAAACGCACGCCACGCCAGGCCGCGAGGTGGCTGGCACATGCCGCGCAGCTGCGCTGAGCGGAGAAACGCCGGTCATTCCTCAGCGGCCGCGCCGACCGCGATCCAGGCCAGCTCCCGGTGCGACACCGAATCGAGCGTGAACGTGCGGGCGGCCGCGGCCATGCGCGTCAGCGCCTGGGCCATGGGCATCAGTGGCTCCGCGCCGGCTTTGCGTGGCTTCAGGAAGCGCACCGGGCTGATGCGCGCGACCACGTAATTGCGCAGATACGGAGAACGGAATCCACGTGCCTGCAGGCCCGTCACGATGCGCTTCACGTCGGTGTCGATCGCCAGCAGCCGTGCCGCGCAGTTCTGGCGCTCGCGCAGGCTGGCCGCCAGCGGCCGGTCGCTGAAGCGATCCACTTTGCGCAAGAACGCGCTGTAGGCGCCGCCGGCGAAGCGTCCGGAGGTCTCGTACAGCATGCCGAGCGTCAGCAGCTCCGGCGCCTCGAACTGCTCGGCCCAGGCCTGCTCGCTCGCACGGCCCGGCTGCTGCGCCAGGCCGCGCGCCATGCGGATCACCTCCAGGCTCCGATCGCGCAGGTTGTGCGCCTTCTCGGTGTTCAGGGCGAGGATGCGATAAGCCAGCGCAGAGTCCGGGCAGATCAGGACTGTAACCTGGCGCAATCCGAGTACCTTGGCCGCCGCCAGCCGGTGCCGCCCGTTCGGGGTCCAGAGCTGGCCGTCGGGACCGCGGACCACGATCAGCGGGTCGAGGAATGCGCCGGTCTGGCCGATACGCTGCGCGAGGCGCTGAGTGTGCGTCGGTGACAAATCGCGCTGAAATGGGGTGGGTTGAAGCGATGCGAGCGGCAGGGTCGCCAGCAGCAGCTCGCGTCCGTTCATCGGCTCGCGATACGCGCCGATCGGCGCGCCGCCGGCGGCGCGCACCTCTTCCACGAGGCGCGCCACCTGCGGATTCTCCAGAGCAAGGGCAATCTCGGCGGCGGTAAGACCGCGGGCCTGTTTGCCGGGCGCGAGCTTGCCCTGGCGGCGCGCGGTGTTCACGCGCCGGACAGGGCGGGTGCGGGCGGATGTGGCCTTCTTGCGTGCTGCCATGGCCCGATACGGTGCCTCGGACTCGGCGTCGCGTAAAGAGACCTGTGCGAGAATGAGTCCTCATCCCGCCGAGCCCCCGCATGGACATCGCTCCCGCCGCCCCGGCCGCCGCGCCCCTACCGGCCCAGCGCATCGACCGGGAAGGCCGCGCGCACATCGATCTGCGTGCCGTCTTGGCACTCGCGCTGCCGCTCATGGCCAACAGCGCCGTGCAGGTGGTGCTGAACCTCACGGACATGTGGTTCATCGGGCGTATCTCCACCGCGGCGCTCGCTGCCGTCGGCGCGGTGCAGTGGCTCATTCTCGGGGTCATGTTCGTGCTCGGCGGCAGCAGCATGGCGGTCCAGACTCTGGCATCGCACGCGCACGGCGCGCGGCGATTTCGCCGCGCCGCGCAGGCCACCTGGGCGGCGCTGTGGATTACGCTGTGCATCGTGCCGATTTGCATTCTGCTCGGACTGGCCGGCCGGATGATCCTGACACCCTGCGGATTT
>JAJZZR010000401.1 GCA_021797465.1 Pseudomonadota bacterium
CGCCGCATTAATCTTCCGTCTCGTCTTCGTCGTCATCATCCGCTCCGTCTATCACGACAGAACGGCACTCTTCCAACTACGCCCCCGCCCCCATTTTCCGGGCCCAGCTCAGTTGCCGCTGAAGCCCGGACGCTGCGGCACCATGACGCATGATTACAAGCGTCATGGCACGACGCCGTTTTCGCGGGACTCAACGTGCTCGACGGCAATGTCATCGGATGCTGCATGCAGCGCCATCGGCACGAGGAGTTCATCCGCTTCCTCAAGACCGTCGAGCGCGACGTTCCGGCCGGCAAGCAGATCGAGGCGGTGGTCGACAACTACGCCACTCACAAGCATCCTAAGGTCAAAAAATGGCTTGCATGGCATCCGCGCTGGACCTTCCATTTCACGCCGACCTCGGGGTCGTGGTTGAATGCGGTCAAAAATTTCTTCTCGGTGCTGACCCGCAAACGCATCCGTCGCGGCAGTTTTCATTCGATCGTCGACCTGCAAGCCGCCATCAACCGCTATCTCGCCGAACATAACGCCGACTCGCCGAACATAACGCCGAGCCCAAGCCTTTCGTCTCGAAGGCAGCAGCCGCCTCAATCCTGGCCAAGCTCGATAGAATGCCCGTATTCTCGAAATGAATAAGAGCAATAACCGGTCCGTGAGCAGGACGGGCTGGTCACAAAAACTAGCTTGGACTACACTGTTATCGGCTCGTGTCGTGACTGGGTCGCGAGGAGAGAGGGAGGAAGCCGCATGCCATTCGAGACCATACTGTATGAAGAAGACGGCCCGATCGGCACTATTACGCTGAACCGTCCCGACGACGCCAACATGTTTAACGTTACGATGTGCCACGAGATCCGCGATTGCATAAACGCCATCCGGCGTGAGACCCGCACCCGTGTCATCGTACTGACCGGTGCCGGAGACCGGTTCTTCTGCATCGGCGGGCGCAAGCAGGGGATGGAAGACACTACCCTCTATGCTGGGACACTGCCGACGCTGGAGATGTACGAAGCGATCGAGAAGCTGCAGAAGCCGGTCATCGCGGCGGTGAATGGTTACGCGGTCGGCGGCGGCAATGTGCTGCAAATGGTCTGCGACGTCACCATCGCCAAGGAAAGCGCGATCTTTCGCCAGGTCGGGCCGATGATGGGCAGTTTCGATGCCGGCTACGGCACCTGGTATCTTGAGGATCTGGTCGGCAAGAAGCGGGCGAAGGAGATCTGGTTCGCCAATCCCCGTATCACCGCGCGCGAGGCGCTGGCAATGGGGCTCATCAACCGCGTGGTCCCCGACGCCGAACTGCGCCCAGCGGCGCGGGCCTTCGCGCTCGAGATCGCCGAGCGCGGCGCTTTTGCCCTGGCTGCGGTCAAAGGCGCGTTCAACGCCCGCCATGGCGGCGTCGCCGGACTCTCGCGCCTTGCGCATGATCTCTTGCTCCGAGCTTATCTTGAGAGCGAGGAAAGTCACGAGCTGGCCAGCGCCTTCGCCGCCAAGCGTCCGCCAAACCCTGAGAAATTCGGTCATTGAGGGGGGTATGCGGCCCTTTCTCACCCTCCACCACCCCGCCGCGGCGCGCCGCCATTACGCCGCCGGGCTGTGGCGAGACGAGACGTTGCATGATTTGATGGAGCATCACCGGGCGGCGCGGCCGGGCCAGGTTTGTGCCCGCGATGGGCGCCGCGCCCTGACCTGGGACGAGCTCGCGACGTGGGTGGATGGGGTTGCGGCACATCTCCGCAGTCTCGGCCTCACGCAGGGGGACACAGTGTCGCTCTGGCTTTCTAACCGGCTGGAAGCGGTGGTGACTTTTCTTGCTTGTTCGCGCGAAGGCTTCGCCTGCAACCCGTCGCTCCATCGCAGTCATACCGCGGCCGAGATCGAGGCTCTGCTGAGCCGGCTGACGACGCGGGTTCTGATTACTGAGGCTGGATATGGCACCGACAAGATCGGCGATCCCGAGCGCCGCTTCGGCGCCCTCGCCACGGTGCTGACGCCGGAAAATTTCCCGGCGCCGGCGCCGGCCCCGGCGAAACCGCCCGCTGATCCCGATCGCGTCGTCTATCTCGCCTTCACCTCCGGCACCACCGCAGCGCCGAAATGCGTGATGCACTCCGACAACACCCTCCTCGCTAATGCCCGAGACCTAGTGCGGGATTGGGGGCACGGAGAAGAGACACGGATTCTGACCCTCTCGCCGCTTTCGCACCACATCGCCTGGGTCGCGGTGGCACAATGGCTGGTTGCCGGCGGTATGCTGGTCGTAGATGATCCGCCGGCCGGCATGTCGCGTTTCGACTGGCTGCTCGCCACTGAAGCGGATTACGTCCTCGGCGTTCCCACCCATGCGATGGACATCCTCGCCGAGCAGCGTGCCCGCGCGCTGCCTCGGCTCGGCGCGGTACGAGTGTTCTACATGGCTGGCGCGCCGATCCCGCCGAGCACCGCCGAAGCCTTTGTCGCCCAAGGCGTCGTGCCGCAAAACGTCTACGGCATGACCGAGAATTCCTCCCATCACTACACCCACCCCGACGACCCGATGGCGACGGTGATCAACTCCTGCGGGCGTGGCGGGCGCGCCTACGAGGTAGCGATCTTCGACACCAATGACCGCGATCGCCGCCTTCCAGCCGGTGAAGTGGGCGAGATCGGTGGGCGTGGGGCAGCGCTGATGCTCGGCTATTTTGGCGACCAAGCAGCGACCGCGGCAAGCTTCAACCGCGACGGTTGGTTTATGTCCGGCGATCTCGGCATGCTCGATGCCGCCGGCAACCTTATTATCAAGGGGCGCTTGAAGGATCTGATCATTCGCGGCGGCCATAACATCCACCCAGCCCATATCGAAGCGCTCGCCATTCGCCACCCCGCTGTGCAGCGGGCTGCAGCACTCGCGGTACCAGATGAGCGGCTCGGCGAAAAGGTCTGCCTCGCGGTGATCGGCGAGATCGCGCCGGCGGCGATGCTCGCCCATCTCGCCGCCGAGGGACTCTCACGCTACGACATGCCCGAATACATGCTGACAATGGAGGTTTTTCCGCAGACAGCTAGCGGTAAGATCCTGAAGCGCGAGATCGCGGCGATGCTAGCGCGCGGTGAACTGGCCCCAACTCCGATACGGTATCGGCCGGGACAAACCCTAGACCAGGAGGTGGTATAATGCCCGTTCATCTCGAACGTCGCGGCGCCGCCACAATCCTGACCCTTGACCGAAAGGAAGCGCTGAATGCACTTTCCTTTGCGGTTCTGGAAGAGATCGACCGCCGTTTCGATGAGGTCGTGGCCAGCGATGCTCGCGCCCTGATCGTTACCGGCGCCGGTCCGCGCGCCTTTTGCGCCGGCGCTGACATCAAAGAACTTCGCTACCGCGGCCTATTAGCCGAGCGGCGCGGCACTGAGCGCGGCCAGCAGATTTTTGCCCGACTCGACAGCCTGCCGATACCCTCCATTGCCGCGATTAATGGTTATGCGTTCGGCGGCGGATTGGAATTGGCACTCGCATGCACCTTCCGCCTTGCGACCCGGACGGCGAAGCTTGGCTTTCCTGAAATCAAGCTCGGGCTCATCCCTGGTTATGGCGGCACGCAGCGCTTGCCACGTATTGTTGGTGAAGCGCGGGCGTTGGAGATAATCATGACTGGGCGAACGGTGGATGCTGAGGAGGCCGCGCAGATCGGTCTCGTCTCGAAACTAATAGAAGGGGACCCTGTCGACGCCGCTCTAGCCTTTGCCGCGCAATTCACCGGCTATGGCCTGCCCGCGCTGGGCTTTGCCCGTGCCGCTGTGCAGCGCGCGCGGGCAGTCTCGCTCACCGAGGGGTTGCAGATCGAAGCAGATCTCTCCACCCTTGCCTTCCGGACCGCAGATGCCGAGGAAGGTATGGCGGCGTTCATCGAGAAGCGGCCGGCGCGGTTCAGCGATGCTTGAGCGCAACCACCTCCCGACACGTGGGCAGATCATCGTCACCGGTGCGAGCCGCGGCATCGGGGCCGCTATCGCATGCGATCTGGCCGAGCGCGGGTACCGCGTCGCCGGCCTGTCGCGAAGCGGTTCGAGCAGCGCCGGCACCGGTTATGCCTGTGACGTGACGGACGAGGCCGCGCTCCATGCATGCTTCGCCGCGATTGCTGGCTCGGGGCCGATAATCGGCCTTGTCAACAATGCTGGCGCGCATCGTTCGGGGGTAAGTGCAGAACTCGCGACCGAGACCTATGAAGCGGTGATGCGTCTCGACGCAACTGCAGTGATGGTCGGCTGCCGCGAGGTCTATCCTCATCTAAAAGCGTCCGGCGGCGGCTTGATCGTCAATATCGGCTCCTTCTTCGAGCGCCTCGGGGTGCCGGGCAATCTCGCTTATTGCGCGGCGAAGGCGGCAGTTGGCGCGATGACGCGCTGCCTCGCCGCGGAATGGGCACGTGATTACATCCGCGTCCTCAACGTGGCCCCTGGCTATATCGAAACCGACCTCAACCGCGAATTCCTGGCGCAGGAGAAAAACCGCGCCTATCTAGCGCGCCGCGTGCCGCTCGGGCGCGCCGGCACGCCCGAAGAGGTCGCCCGCCTGGTCGGCACCCTGTTCGAGGCCGACATCCCCTATCTCACCGGTGAGACCATCACGATGGACGGCGGACACGGATCTAATCACGCATGAAGATTTTTGAAAAACTGGAGCAACGGCGCGCCTGGCATGAGGATGAGCGGATCGTCCTCGATCAGATAAGGCACTTGGCAGACAATGTGATAGCCCCGCACGCCGAGCATTACGACCGCACCGGAGAGTTTCCCTGGGAGAATATCAAAGCCCTGAACGAATTAGGCATGAATGCCATCTTCATTCCTGAAGCTTATGGCGGTTCGCCGATGCGTTATCGCCTATATCTTGCCTGCGTCGAAGCGATCTCTGCCGCTTGCGCGTCCACTGGGATCATCTACGCGACTACTTTCCACGGCATGAAGCCGCTGATCGATCTCGGGACGGAGGCGCAGAAATCCCGGCTGCTGCCGCGGATCGCCCAAGGTGGCCTCGGCGCGCTCGCGATCACGGAGCCCCATGCTGGCTCGGACGCAACCGGCATGCGCACCAGTTTTCGTGAGGACGGCGATCAGATCCTCATTAATGGCGGCAAGATTTTTATTACCAACGGCGATGTTGCAGATCTTCTATTGGTGTTCGGCAAATGGCATGGCATCGAGGATCCGCGCGCAGCGATCTCGGTTCTAGTGATGGCGCGGGACACGCCGGGGTTCTCAGTCGCGCGGCTCGAGGACAAAATGGGCCATCGCGCCTCCTCGACGGCGGCGATCAATTTCGACAACTGCCGGGTGCCGCGCGCCAATCTGCTCGGGGCGCCCGGCGAGGGACTTGCGATCCTTCTGTCCTCGCTCAACAAATCCCGCCCCTCGATCGCTGCGCACGCGCTCGGCATCGCCAAAGCGGCGTTCGCAGATATGGTGGCCTATATGAACGAGCGCCGCCAGTCCGGCCGGCGCATCGTCGATTTCCAGGCCAATCAATTCCTGCTCGCCGATCTTGCAACCGATATTGCCATGGCCGAAACCTGGCTCGACCATGTCGCGGAAATGCTGGAGGCGGGCGAGACCGATTTCGGTATCGAGGCGTCGATGGCCAAAATGCGCGCCTCTGATCTCGCTATGCGGGTGGCGACGGAAGCGGTGCAGATGTTCGGCGGCTATGGCTATTGCCGCGATCACCGCGTCGAGCGCCTGATGCGAGATGCGAAAATCACCCAGATCTGGGAGGGCACGAACCAGGTGCATAGGCAATTGATCGGCCGCAGCTTTGCCGCCAGGGAGCGCTCGCGGTGAGCGTCGGTGCGATACGCAGCGTCGGCGTTTGCGGCGCCGGCGGCACTATGGGCGCGGGGATCGCAATCGTCGCAGCGCGGGCTGGCTTTCGTACCCTCTGCCATGACACCAGCTCGGACGCCCTGGCGCGGGCACGCGTGGAAAGCGCCGCCTTTTTTGACAAAGCAGTCGCCCGCGGCAAAATGACGGCGCCGGCACGCGATGCGGCGCTCGCGGCGATGGTACCCGCCGCTGATCTCGCCGCCCTCGCCACCTGTGACCTGGTGATCGAGGCGGTGTTCGAGGATCTCGCCACCAAACGCGCGTTGTTTCGTGAACTCGACGCGATCTGCCCGCCGGAGACGATCTTCGCCTCCAACACGTCGACCCTCTCGATCACCGAAATTGCCTCTGGCTGCGGCCGTGAGGACCGGGTGATCGGCCTCCATTTCTGCCTGCCGGCGCCGCTCATGCGGCTGATTGAGGTTTCGCCCGGGATCAACACCTCGGCCGACACGCTTCACGCCGCCTGGGCATGGGCAGAAGCCTGCGGCCAGACGCCGGTGCGCACACAGGACAAGCCCGGCTTCATTCTCAATGCTCTCCTCGTCCCGTTCAACAACGACGCTATCCGCGCCGTAGAGGCCGGGGTCGCGACCCCGGCCGATATCGACACCGCGATCAAGGCGGCGCTTGGCTACAAGATGGGTCCGCTGGAACTGATCGATCTCGTCGGGCTGGATACGCAACTCCGGCTCGGCGAGGCGTTTTACCCAATCACGCTTGACCCGCGCGCTGCCCCCCCGCCGCTGCTCCGGCGCATGGTCGCGGCCGGACATCTCGGCCGCAAAAGCGGGCGCGGCTTTTTTCGCTATGACGGCAACGCCATGTTCGGGAGCTGACGTATGACCCTGCCCCATGCTCCAAGCCATGCCCCAAGCTACGCGATCATCGCCGGTGGCGACAGCCGCGCTTTCCCCCCCGGCGACCCATTTCTTGCTGGCGCCGTCCCATCTGAGCAGGCAGAGGTAATGATCTTCCTCGCTGGCGCGCCATTCCGGTCAGACCCTGCCCGCACTGCGATTCTGATCGAACTTGGGTGCGAATGCCTGGGAGTCCATACCGGCGAAGCCGCCGGCGAGGAGGGCTCGAACGTGCTCGGCCTGGCGCGTTGGCGGAACGGTGCCGATCCGCCTTCGCCGCTGGTCGAACTTGTGCGCCAGCCGCGGAGCGCGGATGGCGCTATCGCCGCCGCGCGGGACGTGCTCGCGTCAGCGGGGCTCACGGTCGTCGTCGTCGCCGATCAGGCTGGGCGCATCGTTGACCGGCTGCTTCGCCCGAAACTCAACGCCGCCCTCCGCTTCCTCGATGAGGGTCTGGCCAGCGCCCACGACATGGACGTGACTTGCCGCCTCGGTCTCGGCTATCCGGAGGGGCCGATCGAGCGCGTCCAACGCGGCGGCCTAGCCGATCATCACGACGTCTGCCGGGCGCTGTTCGAGATCTACGGCACCGCAGCCTACGCGCCGGCGCGCCGAGCCGTGGTCGCCGCCCACCGCCGTGCCCACGGGGTGGGGTAACATGAGGCCGCTCGAAGGGGTACTGGTGCTCGATTTCTCCACACTGCTTCCGGGGCCGATGGCGACTCTGATGCTCGCCGAAGCGGGGGCGGAGGTAGTGAAGATCGAGCGCCCCGAGATGGGTGACGAAATGCGCCATTATCACCCGCGCTGGGGTTCCGACAGTAGCAATTTTGCCCTCCTCAACCGCGGTAAGCGCAGCCTCGCGCTCGACCTTAAGGATCCCTGGGCTCGCGAGCGCCTCGCCCCGCTGATCGCTCGCGCCGATGTCCTGGTGGAGCAGTTCCGGCCCGGGGTGATGGCGCGCCTCGGGCTCAGCTATGACGCCGTCGCCGCGCGCAACCAGCGGCTAATCTATTGCTCAATCACCGGCTACGGCCAAACCGGGCCGAAACGTGACGTCGCTGGACATGACCTCAATTATATCGGCGATACCGGCTTGCTCGCCCTCTCTAGTGGCGATCCGGCGCGCCCGCAGGTGCCGCCGGCGCTGATCGCCGACATCGCCGGCGGGTCATACCCGGCGGTTTTGAATATCCTGCTCGCGCTTCGTGCGCGCGAGGTCACCGGGCGCGGCTGCCATCTCGACATCGCCATGACCGACAATCTCTTCCCCTTCCTCTATTGGGCGATGGGGCAGGGGGCAGCGACTGGGCGATGGCCGGGCAACGGCACCGATCTGGTGACAGGAGGCTCGCCGCGCTATCAGCTCTACCCAGCGGCGGATGGGCGGATCGTCGCCGTGGCCGCGATCGAGGATCGGTTCTGGGCGGCGTTCTGCACCGCGATCGACCTTGCGCCGGAGCTTCAGGATGATGCCAGGGATCCGGAGGCTACCAGGCGCGGCGTAGCCGCCCTCGTCGCGGCGCAACCCTCCGAGCATTGGCGGGCGGTGTTTGCGCAGGCCGATTGCTGCTGCTCGATCGTCGCGACGCTGGCGGAAGCGATGGCCGACCCACATTTCGTGGCACGTGGGCTCTTCACCTATCGCCTTGTCAACGATTCCGGTGCGACCATGCCGGCTCTGCCAATGCCGATTGCCCCCCAGTTTCGTGCTCCCGCCGAGGCCGTGCCGCGCCGCGCACCCATGCTTGGTGCCGATAATGATAACGATGATTTCGCATGAAAGCGGTTGTCGTGCCCGCGCCGATGGAATTCGAGCGCGTCTTCGTCGCCGAGATACCGGACCCGGTACCCGGCCGCGGCGAGGTGGTCATCGATGTCGCCGCAGTAGACACCAATTATCCCGATTTCCTGGTCATCGAGGGCAAATATCAGTTCCGTCCACCGCCGCCATTCTCACCGGGCAAAGCCGCCGCCGGGCGGATTGCGGCGCTCGGCGCGGGGGTTGGCGGGTTCGCGATCGGTGATCACGTCGCGGTGCAGGTGGAATATGGCGCCTATGCCGAAAAGCTCTGCGCGCCGGCGGCGCAATGCTTTCCGATTCCCGATGGTGTCGATTTCGAGACCGCGGCGGCGCTTGGCCTTACCTATCAGACCGCGCATTTCGCGCTCGCGGAGCGGGCGCGACTGCAAGCTGGTGAAAGCGTTCTGGTCCTCGGTGGCTCGGGCGGCATCGGCACTGCGGCGATCCAGCTCGCGCGCGCTTTTGGCGCCTCGCCGGTGATCGCCTCGGTCCGCGCCGTTGAGGACGCGGCAATCGCGCGCGCCGCCGGCGCCGATGTCGTAATCGAAGCCGGCGCCGCTCTGGCGCCGGATGACTTTCGCGACGCGGCACGGGCGGCCACCGGCGGGCGTGGTGTTGACGTGGTGATCGACCCGGTCGGCGGCGCTTACGGTACCGCTGCCCTGCGGGCGCTCGCCTGGTGCGGGCGGCTCGTCGTGATCGGGTTTGCAAGCGGTGAGATCCCAGACTTTCGGGCCAATTACCTCCTGGTCAAGAACATCGCCGTGCTCGGTCTGCAATGGTCCGATTATCGCGAGCGCGCGCCAGCACTGGTCGCGCGCGTACAGGCGGATCTGTTCGCGCGCCATCTCGAGGGCCAGCTCACCCCGGTGATCGATAGCCGGCTGCCGCTTGAAGAGTTCAAGGTAGCGCTGCGGGCGCTGCGCGATGGTGCGGTACAGGGCAAGATCATTCTCACTCTGCCCTGACCGCTGCGCCCGAGGCGGCGCGGTTATTTTTTCACCAACGGGCAGCGGCTTTCGGCCAGCGGAGCATAGGCTTCATCCCCGGGGATGATTTTCACGATCTTGACCAGATCCCAGGGGCCCGTCGATTCCGCCGGCTTTTTCGCCTCGGCCAAGTACATGTCATGTACCATCAGTCCGTCGGCGCGGAGATGGCCATTGCGGGCAAAGAAATCGTCGAATTTCGTCTCGCGGAGCCGCGCCATCACCTTGTCCGCGTCTGCGGTGCCGAGATCCTGCACCACTTGTAGATAATGCCGGACAGCGGAATAGATGCCAGCCTGTATCATTGTTGGCATGGCGTGGAACTGCGCATCGAAGCGCTTGCCGAATTCCCGTGTTGCTTCGTCATAGTTCCAGTCGTAACCAGTAATAAATTGCATCTCCTGCACCACTGGAAGCCCAAGAGCTTTTATGTCTGTATTAAAAATCAAAAGACCCACAATTTTTTGATCATTTCGCGACAGGCCAAATTCAACTGCCTGCTTCAGAGCGTTGGCAGTATCAGTGCCAGAGTTCGCAAGTCCGATCACCTGCGCGTGCGAAGCTTGTGCCGCAAGAAGATAGGTTGCGAAGTCACTAGTGCTGAGTGGATGCCAGGAAACCCCGAGGACCTTGCCGCCGAGCTGCTTCACGGTATCGGCGGTCTCGCTCTCGAGTGCGTGTCCGAATGCATAATCGGCGCCGATGAAATACCATGTCTTGTCGCCTTTAGGAACGAGCGCCCGCGCGGCCCCCGTCGCCAAGGAATAGGTATCGTATACATAATGGATTCCGTATGGGCTACACGCCTCGTTGGTCAGCCGATCGGTCGCAGAGCCGGCTGCAATGGTGATCTTTTTATGCTCCTGGCCAATCTTCTGAATTGCCAGGGCGGCAGCAGAATCAGTCGATTCGATTGCCATCTCGGTCTTGTCGACATCAAACCATTTTCGTACGATCGAGGAGGCAATTTCTGCCTTGTTCTGATAGTCCGCCGAAAGAATCTCGATCGGGCGGCCGAGAACCTTGCCACCAAAATCCTGCACCGCCATGCGCGCGGCCACCACGGCGCCAGGCCCACCATTGCTCGCATAGACACCGCTCATATCGACAATCACGCCGATCCGAAACGGCACCTCATCGGCACGCCCCATCAGGGGTGACGAAAGGAGAGCCGCAGCGGCTATGAGCAGCGCGGTTAGCGTGGAGCAGATGGGCAACCATCGGCCACGTCTCGTGCCTTGCTGCAGTGGTGATTGGGAGTTTCGTAAATATCTCATAGTTTCCTCCACGTATTGGCTGGATGTGTTGTCTCCTTTGCGCAATGGCGACATACCAGCGGTTGCGGCGGAACTCATCGCCGGCGTGCCTCATTCCGCCAGCCGCAACTGCATTACACCTCCTGCCATTGGCAATATCCATGTAGCAGCCTGCCGGCTGCCATACGATTTCTTGGAGGCCGCTCTCTAGCACTCAGATAACTTGCGGCAATCCGGGCGTAGCGGCCGTGGAATAAGTCGATATCGCCTCCAGAACGGCTGAGTTGCTGTTTACCATGGAAACACGGACGCGCATCCAAATACGTGTACCTCTGGCTTCACCGTGCCCAGATTGGCTGCACCTTTTGGGGCGTGGCTCGATCATGATAATCTCGTGCTCATGCGTCGTAGCGGCCAGGTGCATCGGTGCTGTAGACGCTGAAGCGCACTTTCAGTAGCCCGTGCAGATAGTTCTCCATCACCGTGTTCAACGAGAGCACAAGTAGTGCCTCCCGATGCGTTCGATTCATCTTAACTCTCCTTGGCAAGGGGCTTGCCCCAGCCACCACCGCCTGCGGTGCAGATATCCAACCGGTCACCACGGCCCATCAAATGCGGGCCACTTTTCGAATCTAGCCTGCGGATGGTGCCGTCGGCCGTCAACAGCGTGAACTGGGCGAGGCCGCCTGCCGCGCCGCCATTCACACCGGCAGCCGGCGTCACCGTACGCTCACCTAGCACGGAGGCTTGCACGCCATCTGTGAGCATCTCCACCACCCGGCGAACCCCTGCACCGCCTCGCCACTGTCCGGCGCCGCGCGTTTTCCGTAGCAATTCATAGGCGTGGAAGCGAACTGGGAAGGAAGATTCAAGCGCCTCGATCGGCAAGTTCATCGTGTTGCCCATGTGGACACGTTGGCCGCTGGCACCGTCATGACCAAGTCGGGCGCCCATGCCACCTCCCACCGTCTCGTAATGTACGAAGTGGCGGCCCCTTGTTGGGTCATAGCCGCCAAAGGTGACGACGCAGGCGGAGCCATAGCTACCGCCTGGCACACGCTCCGGGAATGCCTTGGCAAGGGCACCCAACAGCACGTCGACGATACGGTTCGATGTTTCCGTGTTCGCGGCGACGACCGGAGCGGGGTAAACAGCATGCGCCAGGCTACCTTTGGGCGCATTGATCGATACTATGGAATAGGCACCAGAGTTCGGCGGCACCTCACCGCCTACCAAGCTGATCAGCGTATAGTAGACACTGGATGCGGTCACCGGCAACGTCGCGTTGACCGGACCACGCGCTTGAGCGGCGGTTCCGGTAAAATCGACGGCCACCGTAGCGCCGGTTTTCACTATCCGAACCTGGATGGTCAAAGCTTGGCCTGCGACGAAACCATCGCCATCCATCGTCTCCGCGTGGCTTACGTCGCAATCTGGCAGGGCGGCTAGCCGCGCTTGCATCTGCAATCGGCTATAGATTTGTGAATCCGCCAACACCTGGCGTACCAATTGCGCGCCGTAGCGTCGCGCTAAGTCCTGCATCCGGGTCACGCCGCGCATGTTGCCGGCGAGTTGGGCGCGAAAATCACCGCGCCGATCCTCCGGCACGCGGACATTTGCCAGAATCAGGTTCAGCACGTCCTCCCGCACCTGGCCACCCCGCAGGATCAGGATTGGCGGGATGCGCAGACCCTCCTTGAGGATCTCATCGGTCACAGACGAACTGCCGGCAGCAATGCCTCCCACATCCGGCCAATGCACGCGCGTCGCGGTAAAGCCGAGCAACGCGCCCTCGGCAAAAGCCGGCATCAGTAGCGACATATCCGGCAAATGCGAACCGCCCTGATAAGGGTCGTTCAGCAGTACGGCGTCGCCCTCGTTCCAGCCCGCCGCCGGAAAGGCACTCAATACGGCGCGCCCGGTGAACGGCATAGCGCCTAAATGTACCGGAATGTCATTGCCTTGCGCGGCCACCTCACCTGCTGTGTCCAGCAACGCACAGGATAAGTCGGCAGATAGACTCAACAGAGGTGAGAACGACGTGCGCATTACCACCGCTTTCATTTCCTCGCAGATGGCGTAGAGCCCGCCCCGAATCACCTCGAAAGTGACGGGATCACGCGCTAGCAGGGACTCAGGCGGTATTGTCATGCTGAATCCTCGAGCGCGAGGATGACGACGCCATTCGGTTCGACCACGACGGTCCAGCCAGGTGGTACCACAATGGTAGCGCCGTGCGTTAGCACCACGGCAGGGCCGGATGCTGCGCCGGTCTCGCCGGGTCGCATCAGACGGGCGGCGCGCGATGCGCCGTCGCGATCTAGCAGCAGGATGCTTTCAGGTAGCCCCCGATAGTCTGATGCCACGGCGGGTGCGGTGAAAACGGTGTGCCCGCCAACCTCCCGCTGCAGCACCGTCACCATTCTGACCGCCACCAATTCGGGCACAGAATCCACCAGATCAAGGCCGTATTCGGCGGCGTAGGCAGCCCGGAATGCGGCATCCAGTTCGGACGGCGAAGGCAAAACCTCACCAAGCGGCACCCTCAGTTCGAAAAGCTGTCCGCGAAAGCGTATGTCCGCGAAACGCCGGCGTTGAACCTTACCCTGCATGGGCTCGGCGGCTAACAACGCATCCAGTCTCTCACTCAGCTCCTCGAACAAGGTCGCTAGCGTTTCGGGTGCCAGATCCGCCACAATCCGCAGCACTGAGCGGCCGACGTCATGGCGTATATCGGCGATTGCTGCGCCCAGCGCACTAAACATCCCCGGCATGGGCGGCACCAGTATACGACTGATGCCGACCTGTGCCGCGATGGCAGCTGCGTGCAGCGGGCCGGCACCGCCGGAGGGTACCATAACGAAATCCCGCGGGTCCAGCCCCCGCCGAAGCGTCGCCAACCGCACTATCTCCGCCATGCGAGCCACGGCGATGTCGATCACCGCGTGGGCTGTCTGCGCAACGGTCCAGCCACGCGGCCGCGCAATAGTGTCCAGCGCCGCCGCCGCGCGGCCAATGTCCAGACGTATGCCGGAGCGTTCCAGCGCCGCTGGCACCAGCGTGCCAATGAAGGCATGCGCGTCGGTGACGGTAGGCTGGCTGCCGCCGAACCCATAACAGGCAGGGCCTGGCTGAGCACCAGCGCTGCGTGGACCGACTTTCAACACACCCGCCTCGTCCAACCAGGCAATGGAACCGCCGCCGGCACCAATCTCTACCAAATCCAGCACGGTACTCAGAATGGGGTAACCCCCGACATTGCGCCCCTCCACCAGAGCATCAGCGCTGAACTCGGTGGTGATTCGAGGTTCGCCGTCGATAGCGATGCCAGCCTTGGCAGTGGTGCCCCCCATGTCGAACGCCAGCACGTGACTCACGCCCATTGCGGTGCCGAACCGGGCGCTGGCGACGAGGGCCGCAGCGGGACCAGATTCCACCAGATGCACCGGCTGGCGCACAGCATTGGCGACACCCGTCAGACCTCCACTCGACTTTACGGTGGTCAAGGATTGGATACCACGCCGGCCCAGGCTGTTCTTCAGTCGATCAATATATGCGCTGACGGCGGGGCCAAGATAGGCATTTACCACGGTGGTGCTAGTGCGCTCATATTCCCGTGCTTCCGGGGCGAGATCGCTGGATATGGTGACGAATATGCCCGGAAATGCGGCGCGTAGCGCCTCTGCCACTGCGATCTCGTGGGCGGAAGAGGCGTAGCTGTTCAGTAAACAGATCGCGATAGAAGCAGGTTTCGCTGCCCGCAACGCAACAATCAGATCGTCCAGTGGCGGCAGAGGCACGACTTCGGCACCGTCATAGGCCAAACGTCCGCCGATTTCGAAACGCAACGCGTCAGGCACCAAGGGCGGTGAGATGCGTTGGTCGAACGTATAGAGTTCCGGCCTGGCCTGACGGCGAATTTCGATGACGTCACGAAACCCCTTGGTCGCAACCAAGGCTGTTGGACCGCCCCGCCGTTCGATCAACGTGTTGGTGCCAATTGTTGTGCCGTGGCAGATCGCGGCGCCTACAACGTCCCGCAGCGTCGCGACCCGGTCTAGCGCTGCCATGAATGCGCGTGCGGGATCATCCGGCGTGGATGGTATTTTGAAAGCGAACTCACAGCGCCCCTGAGCCGGGTCGAGCACAGCGACGTCGGTAAACGTACCGCCTACATCGATGCCGATGCACAGGGAGATCAAGTGCCCTCGCGCTCGATCTCTGTCAGCGCGTCGACAAAGCGGTCCATATGGCGCTGCAGGCTGACGTCTACTCTCAGAAAACGCTTGCCCAACCCCCGGAAGATTGAGCCATCCTTCACTATGACGCCGCGTTTCAATAATGCCTCGAATATACTAGTGGAATCGAAGCGATCGGTATCTAGAATCTCAACGAGAAAGAAATTGGCAAGGGACTGCGGCACCATACGGAAGGCGTGTAGACCGGAGAATCGCTGCGCCACATAGCCGCGCATTTCTGCCACCATAGCGACTGTGCGCTTGACATGCACGTCATCCTTCAGCGCCGCGACCCCGCCGGCGAGTTGCGCCTGTCCGAGATTCCAGGTCGGCTTGGCGTTCCACAGCGGCCAGATGATCGAGGAGGCTGCCACGCCGAAGCCGACGCGCAAGCCGGCCAGACCGAACACCTTGGAGAAGGTACGAAGCACGATCAGGTTCGGATAGTCGGGTAGCAAATGAATGCTGCCATCGGTTTCGGTGAAGTGGATATAGGCTTCGTCCAGCACAACCAACGTGTCGCCAGCGGCGTCGCAAATTTGCCGAATGTCGGCCTCCGTCATGAAATGGCCAGACGGGCTATGAGGGTTGGTGATGAAGGCGATGGCTGGGCGCAATGCGCGCAGCTGCTCGATGTAGGCCTGGATCGGCAGGGCGAAATCCGGACCGAGCGGAACGTAAGCCGGCACGCGACCATCGTTCTCGGTATAAATATGATAGATCGGGAAACAGGGTTCCATCATCAGAACCGTCTCGCCGGGTGCTGCAAAAGTGCGGATGAGGGTGGCGATGATCTCCGTCTCGCCGGCGCCGCATACAACCTGGTCAGCCGCCACGCCGTAACGCGCCGCGATGGCACGGCGTAGGGACTCGTTCGTCCAGGACGGATAGATGTCGAGGATGCCAAGCGAGTCTGCCACCGCCGCTTGCGCCAAAGGCGAGGCACCGAAAGGGTTTTCCGCGGATCCCAGCTTGGCCACGGCGTCGAGCGGCAGGCCGGTCAGCCCGGCGACATGCTCCCTCGAAAGTCCCGGCGTGTATGGCTCCCGGTCGATCAAAATCGGGTTACTGACATGGACCATGCGTGCCTCCAGGTTGGGCGCGAACCTCCGGGGTGAAGGCGCCGGGCGTGTTGCGACGACCATGACTGTCGGACTACATCGCCGGCATAGTCAATGCATACAATTTGCGATTCGACAGCAAATGTACTCAGATCAGGTGGTCGGAGAACATGTCCTCCGGGCGTCGCTCAAGCAGGCCGCTTATGATCCGCATAGCGCGGTTCAGCCGGCCATCCGTTAGTGCGCCGCCAAGACTGATGCGAATGGCCTGCGGAGCGGGGTGGGTATCAACGGTGAACACTTCCGCCGGCGAGACACGCACACCCGCACTAGCCAATTGGCTGGCAAAATCGATGCCCCGCCATGGCGTGGGCAAAGGCAGCCAAGTGTGATACAGTCCGGCGGCGCTCTGCAGCTTCAAACCAGGCAGCGCGGCCGCAACCAATGCGGCACGGCGGGCGGATTCCTTGCGGTGCCAAAGGATCAGGCGCTGTGCCGTCCCTGCATTGATCCATTGGGAAGCTAATTCTGCCGCGAAGCCGGAAACGGACCAAATGGTGGCGTGAACGATGCTGGCCAACTTACGCTCAGTGCCAGGTGGGCCGAGCAGGTAGCCGACGCGCATACCGGGCGCTAAGCATTTCGACGTCCCGCAGATATAATAAGCAAGGTCCGGTACATTACGTGACAAGGGGTGAGGTGCCGCATCCAAGGCGTGGCCGTAAGTGTCATTCTCGATGACCGCCACATGGTGGCGGGCCAGGATCTCAGCAACTGCCGCCCGGCGCTCTGCCGGCATGGTGATGGTAGTAGGATTATGGCCGGAAGGCGTTAGGATCACTGCGTCTGGGCGCCGCTTGCCGCAAAGCTCATCGAGCGCGTCTGGCCGCATTCCATCCGCGTCGCAGGCCACACCGTGCAACTTTAAACCCAAAGTAGCTGCCATACGCACAATGCCCGGGTAATTCAGCGCTTCCGTCAACACGGTGTTGCCCGGCTGCGTCAGATGCAGCAGGCTAACAAGCAGCGCGTGCTGCGTGCCGCAGCACAGAGTTACACCCGCCGCGCTGGAGCCCATGCCACGCAGTGCGGCCCAAGCTGCGCCAGCCTCGCGATGGCGCCAGGCGCCCTCAGGCGGCATGTAGGTCAGCAATTCTTCGATGTCCACAGAGGCCGCTACCTGCGCTAGGCCACGGCGGAACAGGTTGGCCTGGGCGCCGATCGGCAAGGCGTTCAGCGCTAGGTCGATGGCGCCCGCTGGATCTGGTGTACCCCTCGGCAGAGTAGCCGGAGCCGCATTGCGTCTGGTCACAAAGGTACCGCGACCGGCGGTGCCCGTGGTAACGCCGCACTGGGCCGTCTCGCTATACGCCCGAGATATTGTGCGCAAGGTGACGCCAAGGCGTGCTGCGAGGTCCCGATGCGTCGGCAAGCGTTGCCCTGCGGACAACGTGCCATTGGCTACAGCCTCCATGATGGCGTCGGCAATACGCTGGTACAACGGCCCGGCGAAGCGTGACAAATCGGGCGTCCAGCCAAACGGCGGTGAAGCAGCGTCACGAGGAGCTGGGGGAACAATAAGGCGGATTGCACGCATCTGCT
>JAJZZR010000196.1 GCA_021797465.1 Pseudomonadota bacterium
AAACAACTAAGCTGTAACTAACTGTATGGGCGATGTCTCAACGCCGCGGGACATTGGCAACGTGTCGTGCGCTCACATACACACAAGCATTACCGAGCGTCTGCTTTGCGGCAGGACTGAGTTCTGGCCGACGGTCTGCTTGGCCGAGAGCGGAAGTCCAGTCCTATCATGGCTGCACTGCGTTATCTTGCGACGAGTTGAAGAGTGCTCGCGCAGCTTCTGATTCGCACTTGGACTATGCGGTCCGCGTCAAGTGCGGCCACGGGTGCGAATACTGGGCAATGCCCGGCAAGCTGCGGCAACAGCAGCAGCGGCAAACTTCTGAGTGCTTCGGAAATTCCATGACCAGAGCCCGTTCGGGCTCGCCCGTGTCATTGCCGCAGCTTGCCGGGCATTGCCTGGGAATGGAGCGGGTGATGGGAATCGAACCCACGTTAGCAGCTTGGGAAGCTGCAGTTCTGCCATTGAACTACACCCGCATCGTTGAGAATTGTACGAGAGGTCCGGTGCGCGCGGCAATCAAGTCCTTCGCAGTATGCACGGACCCGGGCGAGGCTGCAGGGCGGGCCGATCGGAGGGCTGCGAAACCGCTCCGCAAAGCCATCGTGCCCCCGTAGCACCGAATTGAGGTGCGCGTTGCGGATGCATACGGATTCGAGCGGCCTGCGCAGGCGGACCGCGCCGCTTCCGGCACCGATTTTGGCCGCCGCGAGGTACGAAGGCTCCGTGCGGAGCGCCGCGGCGATTCGCACGCGTCGCGCCGGGCGCGGAGCGGGCCCAGCAGGGCTTGCTTGGCGTCACGGCGACGGTTGTGAGGGTCCGTTCGCAGTCGATTTCCGGCGGATGATCGGCATCGAGCGCGTGCGTGTGGCCGCCACAGGCTCGCGCGGCAGGCTAGGGCAGTGGCTCGCGCGAGGCGCATCGTCAGCCATGAGCCCCTCCGAGGCGGTGGCGAAGTCATGGCCGGATCGCCGACAATGGTGGCAGAAACCCATGGTCACGAAACTTCTCATCATTGATCCGCAGAACGATTTCTGCGATATCGAATCGGCGGCACTCCCGGTCCCTGGAGCGAGCGCGGATCTGGCGCGCCTCGCCGGCCTGGTCGCGCGATCGGGCGATGCGCTGACGGAAATCATTCTCACACTCGATTCTCATCCGCCCGTGGCGATCGAGCGGGTGACCTTCTGGCGACAGGCCGACGGCCGGCCCGTCGCGCCCTTCACCGAGATTACCTGCGCCGCGGTTCGGGCCGGAAGTTATCTGCCGCGCGACAGTGGGGTGCTGGCGGAAGTCGTTGCGTACCTGCAGCGGCTCGAGTCCCTGGGCCGCTATCGGCTCATGGTTTGGCCGGTGCATTGCGTGCAGGGTACCTTGGGCCACGATATATATGCGCCGCTGGCGCGGGTGATCGGCGACTGGGAGGCGCGTACGCAGCGGTCAGCCGCGAAAGTGCTGAAGGGCATGCACCCTCTCACCGAGCATTACAGTGCCATCCGCGCCGAGGTGCCGCGCGAGGACGATCCGCTCACCGGCACAAATGACGCGTTGATCGATCGGTTGCGGCCGGGCCTGACCGACCGGCTGCTCGTGGCCGGCGAGGCGTCGAGCCATTGTGTAAGAGCGACGGTGCTCGACCTCTTCGCGGCGTTCACAGTTTCTGAGCGCTCTCGGACGGCGCTGCTGACCGATTGCATGAGTCCGGTCCCGGGATTCGAGCCCGATGCGGCCGCATTCCTCGAGACCGCCTCCGCAGCGGGCGCAACGCTGGCCACGAGCGCAACGGTGCTCGACCCGGACACGCAAGCCCAATGAGCACCTTCGTTCCGGTCGTCCGTTCGCTTCTGGATACGGACCTTTACAAGTTGACCATGTGGCAGCCCTTTCTGCATTCCTTTCCGGGAAACCAGGCTGTCTATCGCTTCGTCTGCCGCAACCCGCCCGGATATCCGCTCGCCTCGCTCGAGAGCGCCGTGCGCGAGCAGCTGGATCACTTCTGCAGCCTCGTCTTCACCGAAGAGGAACTCGCATATCTGGCGACCAAGCGTTATCTGAAGTCGGACTTCATCGATTTTCTGCGCATATTCCGCTTTCAGCCGCGCTACCTGCGGGTTAGCTGCGAAGGAGATCGGCTCTCGATCGAGGCGCGCGGCCCGCAGATCCACGTGATGGGCTTCGAGATCCACGTGCTGTCAATCGTCAACGAGCTGTACTTCCGGGCCTTCGATGAGCGCGCGGCCTTCGAGGAAGGGCGTAATCGGCTGAAACGCAAGATCGAGCTGCTGAGGGAATTCGAACGGACCGGTCCCGCGAGACGCCATCCGTTCGTACTATTCGACTTCGGCACACGCCGACGGTTCTCGCGCCTCTGGCACGACGAGGTCGTGGCCACTCTGGCGCGCGAGGTGCCGCAGTATTTCCGTGGCACTTCGAACATCTATCTCGCCAAGCAGCACGGGTTGACCGCTGTCGGCACCATGGCTCACGAGTACCTGCAGACCTTCCAGGCGGTGGGCGTGCAACTGCGGTACTTTCAGAAAGCGGCTCTGGAGACGTGGGTTCAGGAATACCGGGGGGATCTTGGCACCGCTCTCACCGACGTCGTCGGCATGGATGCCTTCCTCGCCGACTTCGACTTGTATTTCGCCAAGCTCTTCGACGGGTTGCGCCATGATTCCGGGGACCCGGTGTCCTGGGGCGAGAAGGCCCTCGCACACTACGAGCACCTGCGGATCGACGCGCACACGAAGCGGCTGGTATTTTCCGACAGCCTGACGTTGCCGAAAGCGCTCGCGCTGCACGCGCATTTTGCCGACCGGGTGCCGTGCTCGTTCGGGATCGGCACTCGCCTCACCAACGACATGGGGATCCCCGCGCTCGACATCGTGATGAAGCTCGCGGAGTGCAACGGCCAGCCGGTGGCGAAGCTCTCCGATTCGCCGGGCAAGACGCTCTGCGACGACGAGACTTTCCTGGCTTACCTGCGGCAGATATTTGGTCATCGGAGCGAGTGATCGCCATGCTCATCCCTGCCCGAGTTCTCCACGCCAATGCCGCCGGGCGGCGCGGCTTGCCGGGCGCCACACGAACAACGGATCATCCCACCCCATGAGTGTCACTTCGGAACAGATGATCACGCGTTCCGTCTGCGTCTACTGCGCATCGAGCCGGACGTCTCACCCCGAATACCGTCAAGCGGCCTTCAAGCTGGGCGAGGTTCTGGCAAAGCAGGGCATCGCAATCGTGTACGGCGGAGGCGCGGTCGGCTCGATGGGGGCGCTGGCTGACGGCGCGCTAGCGCACGGAGGCCGGGTGGTCGGCATTTTGCCGCAGTTCATGGCCGACCTCGAGTTGGGCCACCGGGGTCTGAGTGAGCTCAAACTGGTCGAAGACATGCGTACCCGCAAGCACTTGATGCTCACGGGCGCGCGGGCGGTGATCGCACTGCCCGGCGGCAGCGGCACGCTCGAGGAATTGTTCGAGGCGCTTACGCTGAAGAAGCTCGGACTTTATCTCGGTCCCATCGTCCTGGTGAACACGCGGGGGTACTTCGAGCCGCTGAAGGCATTGCTCGAGCATGCGGTGACGGAGCGGTTCATGGACGAGCGGCATCGCGCAATGTGGCAGGTCGTGGCTGAGCCGCAGGACGTTCCGGCTGCGCTGGCGAGCGCGCCCGACTGGAGCGAAGCTTCGCGCAGCTTCGCGGCCACCTGACCTCACGCCGCGCCGGTGCAGCTCCCGCCGAGCGAATGCCCGGGCTGCGCTCAGGCTGTCTCCGCGAGCACCTTGCCGAAGCGGCGCTGACGGCTCGCGAAGTCCTCGAGCGCCGCATCCAATTCCGCCTCGCCGAAATCCGGCCACAACCGATCGGTGAAGTACAACTCCGCGTAGGCGCAGTCCCAGAGCAGGAAATCCGACAGCCGCTGTTCCCCACCGGTGCGAATCAGCAGATCCACCGGGCCAGATTCCGCCACGGAGTGGTCGACCTGCGCGAGCAGATCCTGAAATTCCTGTGCCGAGAGCTGGTTGCACGATGCGCGGCGCGCCGCCTCGAGAATGCTGTGCTTCGAGGAATAATCGACCGCAATGCGCAGCTGCATCCGAGTGCAATGTTCGGTCAGCGCTTCGCTGTGCTCTATTGACCGGACCAGGCTCGAGGGCAGGCGATCGCGGCGTCCGATCACATTGATGCGCACCCCATTGCGTGCGCAGCGGCGCGTCTCGCCAGCGAGATAACACTGCAGCAGGCGCAGCAGCGAGTCCACCTCCTGGCCTGGCCGGCCCCAATTGTCCGACGAGAATGCGTACAGTGTGAGCGTGCCGATGCCGGCCCGTGCACTCGCCTCGACGATGCGCCGAACCGTCTTGGCACCCTGCACGTGCCCGGCGCTGCGCGGCAAGCCCCGTAGCTGCGCCCAGCGGCCGTTGCCGTCCATGATGATGGCGACATGAAAATTACCCGCACCGCTCATGATCGTCTCGTGGCTTTGATGACGGCCTCGATGTGGTCCAGATAACGATATAGCGCCTGCCGCCCGGCCGACGTGAGGCGATACTCGGATTTCGGGCGCCGGTCCGCGAACGATTTGGCACATTCGATGTAGCCGGCCTCCTCGAGTTTGCGGGCGTGGGCGCTGAGGTTGCCGTCGCTGACCTCGAACAGCGCTTTTAACTCGTTGAACGTGAGCGGCTCATTGACCGCCAGCGCACTCATGATCCCCAGCCGTACCCGCTCGTATACCAGGCGGTCGAACTTCGAATCCGTGCCGTCGGAGTGGGACGAGCTGTGCGGTGGGCTCTTGGCCGGCTCGATCTCGCCGCGCGGAGCCTCGTGCCTGCGCGTGTTCGGCTTCATGCCGCCGCGTCCTCCCGCACCTCGATCCGGCCGATCAACAGACCGAACAACAGATGCAGCATGCCGAAACCGGCGCCGAGAATCACGTTGTGCCACTGCGCGGGCAGTCCGAAAGCGAGACCGCCGAGCAGCACGAACAGCGCGCCCATGATACCGATCAGCCGCATCATCACCGGCGCGGTCAGCAGCGTCGCCGACAGTACCGCGCTGCCGTACAGCAGCAGCCACGTGCCGGGAATCAACCGCTGCTCACCGGCCGTATACAGCACCGCCGTGAGCACGGCGCCGGACAGCAGCGCCGGCATCAGGCAGAACACAAAGCGCCGGGCCGGTCCGCGGTACAGCGGCAGCCCTGCGCCGGAGCGGTGGCGGGCGACCAGCACGACACCGAGTCCCGAGGCGAGCACGCTCGCGATCAACCAGATTGCAAGCCAGCGTGGGGCGAGGACGGGGATCGACGCCAGCCCCGCGGCAGCGAGGCCGACAACGCCCATGGCAATGCCCGCGCTACCCGGTACCGCGAAGGCGCCGGCCGCCTCGATCGAGGCGCGGATGTAGTTCAGCGTCCCGAGCGCGTGGGAGTCCATTGCCACCGGGTTGTTCGATCGCATTGGAGGATGGTCCGGCCGCGGGCGGATTGAGAGCCTGCACTCTAGGGATCTACTTCGCCGCCGTCAAGTACTTTGCAATGCAGAGTTGAGTGCCGCGAAACGCGGTGGGCCGTGACCTGCGCATGCCGTCCGGATCACACGCCGGCGGGATCACACGTTAAGATATGCTTCAGCCATGGATTCGACGACCTCCCCCAGCGCCGGCGACCGCCGGCCCGAGACCCCAACCCAGAGCGACGTCAGCAGCACCGCGGCAGCCCAGAGCGGTGCCGACCGGCAGGCCGCCGACGTGCCTCAGGGCGCACTGCGTCGCCAGAGGATGCTCAAGATCGGGGCTGCCGCCGTCATTCTCGTGGGCATCATCGCGGGCGTGCTGATCTGGAGGTACGAGAGCCAATTCGTCGGGACCGACGATGCCTTCATCGACACTCGGATCGCGGCGATTTCGCCCCGCGTGTCCGGGCAAGTGATCGCGGTGCCGGTCGCGGACAACGAGCGAGTCGCCGCTGGTCAGGTTCTCGTACAGATCGATCCGACCCCCTTCCGTGTGGCATTGCGGCAGTCGCTTGCGGCCGAGCAACTGGCGCGGACCGCTTTGGACCAAGCGCGCGCAGATGTGGCCGTTGCGCGTGCGGCCGTCGGGCAGGCACGTGCGGCGTACATCAGCACACAAGCTCAGACGGCGAACGCGCTCGCGAACCTGCACCGCTATCTCTTTCTGCGCCGCCGCAACGTCAAGGCCTTGGCCCGTACGCAGCTCGACCAGGTCGAGGCGGCTGCGCGCAGTGCCAGCGCTCAATTGCGTGTGGCGCACCAGAAGGTGGTCGGCGCACAAGCCCAGCTCGATGCGGCGCACGCGGCTGTGGCGGGTGCCATGGCCCGCGTGGCGAGCGCCCGCGCGCAGGTTGCGGCCGTGCGCCTCGACCTGAGCTACACGACCGTAAGGGCCGTAGAAGCCGGCCACGTCACCAAGAAATCCGTGGCCATCGGCAACTATGTCAGTCCCGGCCAGGAACTGATGGCGCTCGTGCCGCTCAAGATGTGGGTGACCGCCAACCTCAAAGAGACCGACCTGTACCTCATCCACCCCGGGCAGCGCGTGAGCATTCACATCGACGCGTGTCCGAACGCCACCGTTCATGGCAAGGTGCAGTCGATTCAGCGCGGATCGGGCGTGGCGTTCGATCTGCTGCCGCCGCAGAACGCTACCGGGAATTATGTGAAGGTCGTACAACGCGTTCCGGTCAGGATCGCTTTCGACGCGCCGCCGGCCGGCTGCATCCTCGGTCCAGGACTGTCAGTCGAGCCCGAGATCAGAATCCACTGACATGGCCGGGCCCAGTGCTCAGGGCGGCAGAGGCGCGCATGTTTGGACCTCGGCCCGCTCGGCCGCCGGCCGCCACAGTCCCTGGCTGATCGCAACCATCATCTCGATCTCGGCGTTCATGGAGGTGCTCGACACCGCCATCGCCAACGTGTCATTACAGCACATCGCCGGATCTCTCGCGGTCAGCTACGACGAATCCACCTGGGTGCTTACCAGCTACCTGATCGCCAATGCCGTGGTGGTTCCCGCGAGCAGTTGGCTGTCGAACGTCGTCGGCCGCAAGCGCTACTACATGGTGAGCGTCGGGCTGTTCACAATTTCATCGCTGCTGTGCGGGTTTGCGCCGTCGCTTACGTTCCTGATCACTGCGCGTGTCGCCCAGGGCATCGGCGGCGGCGGTCTCGCGCCCGTCACGCAGGCGATGCTGGTCGACTCGTTTCCGCCGCAATCCCGCGGCAAAGCCATGTCGGTGTACGGGATGACCGTAATCCTGGCGCCAATGCTGGGGCCCCTGCTCGGCGGCTATATCACCGACCACTTCTCCTGGCACTGGATATTCTTCATCAACGTGCCGATCGGGTTCCTGTCACTGTCGTTGGTGCAGCGCTACGTTGACGAGCCGCCGCTGTTGGTCGAGGAACGGAAGGCGCGATGGAGGCAGGGCATACGTTTCGACGTGCTGGGTGCCTCGCTCATCGCCCTCGGCCTCGCTGCTCTAGAGGTGATGACCGACCGCGGCGTGGTGGACGACTGGTTCGCCAGTCCAGTGATACGCACCGCGGCCATCGTTTCCGGGGTGTGCATCGTCGGGTTCGTAGTGTGGGAGCTGTTTGCCCGCGAGCCCTTGCTCGAGATACGCTTGTTCAAGAACCGTAATTTCGCCATCGGTGTGCTGATCATCATGGTGATCGGCGTCATCTTGTTCGGCACCACGCAGTTTCTGCCGCAGTTTTTGCAGGAGGTCATGCACTACACATCCGAGCGGGCGGGTTTGGCGCTCACGTTGGGCGGCATGACCACGATGGTCAGCATGCCGCTCGCCGGAATGTTGAGCGGCCGTACTCGGCCGCGCAACATGATGTGGGGGGCGTTCGCAGTGATCGGCGTTTCCCTGTGGATGATGTCGCACTTCGCCGTCACGGTGACGTTCGATCAGGTGGCGTACGCGCGTGCCTGGCAGTCCGCGGGCATCCCGTTCCTGTTCGTGCCATTGATGACGGCGGCCTATGTGGGTGTGCCTGCAAACCGCACAGGCAACGCTGCCGCCATGATTGCCGTCGCGCGCAACGTCGGGGGCAGCATCGGCATCGCGATGGTGCAGGCCTTGCTCGCGCGCCGCGAGCAGTTTCATCAGGAGCGCCTGGTGAGCCGCCTGCAGCCGCTCAATGCGTCGTACATGCACGCCGTGCACGCGCTCACCCGGCTGCTCATGAGCCGCGGCGCCGCACCGGCGGCTGCCTCGAGCATCGCGGTGGGTCAGATCTATGTGTGGATGCAGCGTCAGGCAATGATGATGTCGTTCGACGACGTATTCTGGGCGCTGATGGTATTCGTCATCGTGATCGCGCCTTTGCTGCTTTTGCTGAGACCACCTCCGGCTCACCACGGACACGGTGCCGCCGCCGCGGACGACTCCAACGCTGTGGCCGAGGTCCCTCTCTAGATTCCCGCCGACGGTGACTGAATCATGGTGTTGACGCGAGAAAACGCCCGCGAAAGAGATGCTGCGGACCCCTTGGCGCCGCTGCGAGAGCGCTTCGCCATGCCGCGCATGGCGCAAGGCGGACGCTGCATCTATCTCTGTGGCCACTCCTTGGGACTGATGCCGCTCGCTGCACGCCAGAGGCTCGCCGAGGCTCTCGAAGATTGGGAGCGTCTGGGCGTGCTCGGCCACGAGGGCGCGCGGCCTCCGTGGATCAACTACCACGAAGCGCTCGCGGCGCCGACGGCCGAGTTACTCGGCTGCCGGACCGACGAAGTCGTGGTGATGAATTCGCTCACAGTCAACCTGCAACTGATGCTGGCCAGCTTCTATCGGCCGGCGGGCGCGCGGCGCCGCATTCTGATCGAGGCAAGCGCCTTCCCGTCGGACCGTTACGCGGTGAGGTCACATCTGCAATGGCACGGCTGCGATCCGCGGGAGGACCTGCTCGAGCTCGCCCCGCGGGCTGGGGAGGAATTGATTCGCGAGGAGGATCTGGAAGCGACTCTCGAGCGCTGCGGCGAACAGATTGCGCTGGTTCTATGGCCCGGAGTGCAGTATCTGACGGGCCAGGCGTTCGATCTGGCGCGCATCGGGCGCGCGGCGCATGCCGCCGGCGCGCTCGTCGGTTTCGATCTGGCCCATTCGGCCGGCAACATGCCGTTTCCGCTGCGGGCCAGCCCGGCGGATTTTGCCGTCTGGTGCGGCTATAAGTATCTCAACGCCGGACCCGGCGCGATTGGCGGCTGCTTCATCCACCGTCGGCATTTCGGGGAGGAGCGGCCGCGGCTCGTCGGTTGGTGGGGACACGATCCGGCGACCCGCTTCGACATGCCGCACGACTTTCGCGCCGCGGCCGGCGCCGCCGGCTATCAGCTGAGCAATCAGTCGGTGCTCGCCGCGGCGCCGCTCGCGGCTTCCCTGGCGCTGTTCCAGGAGGCCGGCGTGCAGCGGCTGCGAGACAAGTCGGTGGCGCTCAGCGCATTCTTCGAGCAGCTCGGCGCGCAGCGCACACCTCAGGTGCGCGTAATCACCCCGCGCGAGCATGGCGCGCGCGGCGCCCAGCTGTCGTTGCGCGTCAGCCCGGATCCGGCTCGCGCGCGCCGGGTCTTCGACTGGGTGCGCGCGCACGGCGTGGTGTGTGATTGGAGAGCGCCGGACGTCATCCGGGTCGCCGCCGCGCCGCTTTATAACGGATTTGTGGACGTCTTCGACTTCGTCGAGTGTCTCGAGGCGGCACTGCGAGCAACCTGAGCATGCCGCGTGGGCGTCACGTCGCGGTCGTCGGCGCCGGTCTTGCGGGTCCGCTGATGGCTCTGCTGCTGGCCCAGCGGGGGTTCGCGGTGACGCTGATCGAGCGTCGAGCCGACCCCCGAAGGGACGTTGCGCAGGCCGGACGCTCGATAAATCTCGCCCTTTCGGCCCGCGGTATTCGGCCGCTCGAGCGCGCCGGAGTGTTCACCAATGTGGAGCCGCTGTTGATGCCGATGCGCGCTCGAAGCGTGCATCCGCAGTCCGGATCTTGCAGTCTGCAGCCGTACGGCCAGCGGCCGGAGGAAGTCAACTATTCGGTTGGACGCGCGGCACTCAACCGTGTACTCGTGACAGCGGCCGAGCGCGCCGGCGTGATGCTGCGCTTCGAGCATCGTTGCCTCGGCCTCGTTCCCGAGTCGTGCGCAGTTCAGTGCGTCGAGGCGCGATCCGGGCGGGCATTCGAGCTCGACTGCGAGACGGTCATCGCGGCCGACGGTGCGGGCTCGGCGGTGCGAGCGAGGATGGTGGCCGCCGGCGCCTGCACGGTGCGCGCCGCGCCGCTCGATCATGACTACAAGGAGATGACCCTGCCGGCGATCGCCGGAACCCCTGCGCTCGAGCCCGGTGTGCTGCATATCTGGCCGCGCGGCGGATTCATGCTGATCGCCTTGCCGAACCCGGACGGCACGTTCACCCTGACGCTGTTTCTGCCGCGTACCGGCGAGTCGAGCTTCGCGGCGCTGGCCGATGATCTGGCGCTGCGCGCGTTCTTCAAGGCGCAGTTTCCCGACCTGGAGCCGTATCACGCGGCGCTGATCGAGGATTTCCGCCACAACCCGCAGGGCCAGCTCGGCACCGTGTACGTGCGCGGCTGGCACCTCGAGGGCCGGGCCGTGCTGCTCGGCGATGCGGCCCATGCCATCGTCCCGTTCCATGGCCAGGGGATGAATGCTGCGTTCGAGGACTGCGCGGTGCTCGATGCGCTGCTTGAGCGCGGCGGGAGGTGGGCGGCGGTGTATGCCGAATTCGAGCGCCTGCGCCGGCCGAGCGCGGCGGCGATCGCCCGCATGGCGCTCGAGAACTATGCGGAAATGCGCGCCAGCGTCCGGGAAGCGGATTTCCAACGTCGCAAGCGTCTTGCGTTCGAGCTCGAGCGGCGCTTCCCCGAGCGATTCATCCCGCGCTACTCGATGGTGATGTTTCATCCGGAGATTTCCTACCGTGACGCGCAGCGCCGCGGCGCAATCCAGGCATCGATCATCGAGCAGTTGGACCGCGCCCGAACCGCCGAAGGCGGCATCGATTACGCGCTCGCCGATCGGCTCGTGCGCGCGCGCCTCCCGGTGCCGATTGGCCGAGACCCGGACGCGTGGACCGGCTAAAATCCCCCGTATGAACCGAGTCACCACAGATGGGGTCATCGAGTATGGCCCCCAGGACGTGCAGAGCCTGCTCCAAGAGGGCCGGATCCTGTTGATCGATGTGCGCGAGCCCGACGAGTACGGCACCGAGCGCATCCCCGGCGCGCTGTTATATCCACTTTCGACGTTCGACGCCGCATTTTTGCCGGTCGACGGACAGCGGGCGGTGGTGTTTCATTGCGCGGCGGGCGGCAGATCCTTGACCGCCGCGCGCTTGCGAAAGGCGAGCGGCCAGTCGGCCGCGCACATGGCCGGAGGCATCGCCGCATGGAAGGCCCTCGGTCTACCCACCGTCAGCTAGGGTCGCAGCGCTCGAGCGCCGCCGAGCATCCGCGCACGGTCCGCTCATTCGTCACCCGCGCCGGGCGCATCACCACGGCCCAGGAGCGCGCGCTCCTGAGTCTGTGGCCGAGCTACGGCATCGAGCCGGCCGGGATGCTGGACCTCGACGCGATCTTCGGGCGGACCGCCCCGCGCAGTGTCGAAATCGGTTTCGGCAATGGCGAGAATCTGCTTGCGCTCGCGGCCCTCCATCCCGAGCGCGATTATCTCGGCATCGAGGTGCATCGGCCCGGGGTCGGGAGACTGCTCCTCGGTCTGGCGGCGCTCGACCTGAAGAATGTGCGGGTGATCTGTCGCGATACCGTCGAGGTGCTCGAGCAGCACCTGCCGCCGGCCTGCCTGGACGAGATCCTGGTGCTTTTTCCGGATCCCTGGCCAAAGAAGCGCCATCACAAGCGACGGTTGGTCCAAGGGCCGTTCGTGAGCGTGCTCGCAGCTCATCTGAGCCGTGGCGGTACCCTGCATCTGGCCACGGACTGGGGTCCCTATGCCGAGGAGATGCTCGCAGTGCTCACCGCGGAGCCGCTTCTGCGCAACGTGGCGCCGCAGGGAGGTTTTGTACCGCGCCCCCCCGAGCGCCCGCAGACGCGCTTCGAGCGCCGCGGAGAGCGCCTGGGACACCGCGTATGGGATCTGAGCTTTAGACGGATCTAGCGGCGCGCCGGGCGGGCGGCTCCGTACTCAGGCGTGAGCCCAGCCGGGTCCAATGGGCCTCCCCTTGGGTGGTGGATCGCCTGGCCGGAGCATTCTGTGCGAACGTGCGCCGCTGCGCAGCCTACCCGTGCAGGAAGGCGGAACGTAATCCGTCGACCACGAATTGAACCGCCAGGGCGCCGAGCACGACGCCGAAAATCCGTCCAGCCACGTTTACCCCGGTCACCCCGATGATGCGCATCAGGGGCTCGGCCAGCCACATGATCACCAGGGATATGGCGAGAACCACGACCACCACCACGAACAGACTGAGGAATAGCAGCGGCTGATGCAGCAGATGAACCGGCCCGAACCACAGCAGGACCGTGGCGAGGGCGCCCGGGCCGGAGATGAAGGGAAAGGCGAGCGGCACCACCGAGATATCGGCGCGGCGCTGGCTCTCGGCCTGCTCGTCGCTCGAGGTCCGGCTGCCAGACTCGCGCGCGAAAACCATCTCCAGCGCCAGCAGGAACAGCAGTATTCCGCCGAAGATGCGAAACGCTCCCAGGCTGATGCCCAGCAGTGCGAGGAAGGGCGCGCCGGCGAGGGCGAAGAATGCCAGGATCAGCGCCGCCACCACCGTCGCCTTCACCGCCATCCGGCGACGGTATTCCCGGGTGGCGCCCTGGGTCAGCCCGCTGAAGATCGGCAGCAGCGAGATCGGCTCCACGACCGCGAGAAAAACCACGAAGAATTTCAGCGGCTGCTCGAGCATCGGCGGCGGACTGCGGTTTTTCCCGTTCTTGAAAGGGGCGTGTGCGAGGCGCACCATGAGCATCCGCCCTTCGCCCGGCGAGCGCAGGATAACAGCTCTGCGGCCGTCCGGGCGGGCTCAACGGTCTCATCCAGGGACTGTCGTTCCGGTGCGCCAGGGGGCGGCGCGCCGGTGAGGTCAGGCCATGGTCGCACCGCAACCGAGAATCGGCGACTGGTACCGCTTGAGCGGCGGCGAGCTTTTCGAAGTCGTCGCGATCGATGACTCCGACGCCACCGTCGATATCCAGTACTTCGACGGCACGGTCGGGGAGATCGATCGGGAGGACTGGGAGGCTCAATGGGACGACGGCCTGATCGAAGCCGCGGAGTTGCCGGAGGACTGGAGCGGCTCGGTCGATGTGGAGGCCGACGAAGATCAGACCCAAGGCGGTGAATCGCCCGGGGACGATGTGACGCTGCGCGCGAACAACCTGGAGGGACTCGACCTCTTTGAATAGCCCTCAAGGACTCGAGGCTGCGAGCGCCGCGACGTCCGCTTCGGGCGCCAGGAGCACCAGATCGCGAACGATCCGCAGCGGAATCGCCCGCAGTGATTGGCCCGCGCAGGGCCCCGCGACACACTGTCCCAGGTCTCGCTCGAACAGCGCGCCGTGCGAGGCGCACACGATGAGCGTCCGGTCGGGCGTCAGGAACCGATGCGGGAGCAGATTGAGTGGATGGCCCGCGTGCGGGCAGTGATTCACGTAGCCGCGCACGCCGCTCCCGTATTTGACCACGAACCCGCGCAAGGGCCAGTCACCGCCGCCGATGGTGAATGCGCGCGCGCCGTGCTCCTCGAGCTCGGCGAGGCGGCAGACGACGCGCTCCAGATCGATTTCACTCGGCGGCATCGCAGCGTTCCGGCGCGCCGCGACTGTCGCGCGCCTTCGATGGGTTTCCTCGCGGCACGCTGTGCCACAGCCACGCGAGGAGCACTAGCCCCGGGATGCCGAGGCTCGCGGTGAGCAGGAAGAAGTGGGGGTAGCCGATCCGCTGGACCACGAAACCGGAAACGCCCTCGGAGATCTTGCCGGGCAGGGCGTAGAGCGAGGCGAATAGCGCGTACTGAGTGGCGGTGTACTTCGAGCTGGTGAGGCTGGACATGAACGCGATGAGCGCCACCCCTTCGACCGAGCGCGCGAGGTTGTCCAGCCCGTTGGCGAAACCGAGTCCGAGCAGCGTCGGGGTGTGGATCGTGGCGAGGAGCGAATAGCTCAGATTCGAGAGCACCGCCAGCGCGCCACCGATCAAGAGCGAGCGTGCCAGGCCGATGCGCGCCACCAGTGCGCCGGCGATGAATACCCCGGCGATCGACAGGGAGAATCCGTATACCTTCACCACCAGCGCGATCTGATCGAGGCTGTAGTGATGCGCGATGTAAAACGGTCCGGTCATCGCGCCCATGATGAATTCGTTCATCTCGTACAATCCGATGAACGCCACGCAGGGAAGCGCGAAGCGCAGGCCGTATCGGCCGAAGAAGTCGGTCAGCGGGCAGATGACCGCGCCGATGAACCACTCGCCGATCTTGCGCAGCGAGCGGGGCCAATGGGCACGGCGCTCCAGCCATTCGATGACGCGCGTCTCGCGCTGCTGCTCCTCGCGGGTCACGACGGCACGAGGCTCCCTGGCCAACAAGGTGGCGGCGATGCCGACCGCCATCAGGGCCGCCATGACGCCATAACTGACATGCCAGCCGAAGTCGGAGGCGACCGACAGAGCGCCGGCGGCGGCCGCTATCATCCCGACGTTGTAGCCGACTTCGTAAGCCCCCACCATGGGGCCTTGCATCTCGCCCGGGGCGGACTCGATGCGCCAGGCGTTCATCGCGACGTCCTGCATCGCCGAGCAGCAGGCCACGAACAAAGCCGCGATTGCTATCGGGGCGACGCCGGTGGACGGATTGGCTGTGGCGAGTCGTGCGAGACCGATCGCGATGCCGATCTGCGCCAACAGCATCCACGAGCGCCGCCGGCCCAGCAACCGGTGCAGCAGCGGCAGCTCCCACCGGTCGACGAACGGCGAGAACACGAATTCGAAGGAATAGGCGAAGCCCACCCACGAGAGCATGCCGATCGTCGAAAGCTCTATTCCCGCCTGGCGCAGCCACATCGACAGCGTCGAGAACACCAGCAGGAACGGCAGTCCGCTGGAGAAACCGAGGAACAGCATCGTTACCACGCTGCGCTGCCGGTAGATCTCGAGCGCGCGCCACCAGCGCCCGAGCACCCCGGTGTGCCGGGTCGGCGCATTCCCCGGGCTCACGGCCTCTGATCCGTGCCGAGGCGGTTGACGACGTGGGTGCGCATCAGGCAATGATATTCGCTATGCAAGATCACCAGCTCAAATTCATCGATCTGGCGCTTTCGCGCCAGGCGCTGCGCTTCGGCTCGTTCACGCTCAAATCCGGCCGTGAGAGTCCCTATTTCTTCAATGCCGGCCTGTTCAGCGACGGCGAGGCGATTGCCGTGCTCGGCCGTTGCTACGCGGCGGCGATCAGCGAATCCCGCCTCCCGTTCGACATGCTGTTCGGACCAGCCTACAAGGGCATCGCGCTCGCGGCCGCGACGGCTGCCGCACTGTTCGATCACCACGGGCGCAATGTGACGTATGCGTTCAACCGCAAGGAAGCCAAGGACCACGGTGAAGGCGGCCGGCTGATCGGCGCCCCCCTGCAGGGGCGCGTGCTGATCGTGGATGACGTGGTGACCGCCGGCACCGCGGTCCGCGAGTCCCTCGAGTTGATCCGCGCCGCTGGCGCCCGCCCGGTCGGCTGCGTATTTGCCCTGGACCGGCAGGAGCGCGGCCAGGGTGCCCTCAGCGCGACACAGGAAATCGAGCAGGAGCACGGCGTGAAGTGCTTGAGCGTACTCACGCTGGCGGCGCTGATCGAGGCGTTCGCACGCCCCGGTGCACACGGCATCACGGCCGGGCAGCTGGCGGCGCTCGAGGCGTACCGCGCGCGCTACGGGGTGGCCTAGGCCCCATCCCCCGATGTCTCCCTACGAGTACAAGGGAGGCAGAGGCTCATCGCGCGGAGGGCCGGGCGGCGACCGCGGCGCGAGCTCGGTGAGCACCTGCGCCAGCGGCTCGCCCTTCCAGCTCCCGCCGCCGTAGCATGCACGTTCGAGCTCGCGCAGACGCTCCGTGAGCTCCGGGCGGCTGTTCGCGCGGGCAATCATGTCGAGCCTGATCTGCGGAACGTTCCACGCGGCCGACGCCCAAAGCAGCAGATGGCGCCGGGCCGCCAGAGGGTCGTTGCGGGCGCAGGCGGCGCGGAACGTCTCGCGCTCGCGCCGAGGATCGAGCCGGACGGGGCGCTCGACAGGCGGCGCGGCGGCGCGGCGGCGCCGGCGGATCCAGCCTGTCCCGAGCCACGCGCCGATCGTCGCCAGCCACAGTGCGGCCAGGCCCGCACTCACCCATTGCCAGCGCCTGACCGCGGCGCCGGTGCTCGCATGCCGGGGCCCGGCGTGCGTCACTTTTGGCGCCGGATGCGGCAATTCGCTGCGTGCGGCCGGCGCGGCGGCCGCGGCAGTGCCGCGGGGAGCGGCAAGGATCGTCAGGGTCCGCCCTGGAATGCTGATGGTGCGGGCCTGGTTCGCGCGTGTGTCCCACCAATGAACCGTGATCGCCGGTAGCGTGTAATGGCCGGCCCGGTTGGCAATGAATGCGAGGGTCTGATCTCGCTGGCCGACCATGTCATTGTCCTGCATCGTGTTGCGGAGCTTGGGTTGATCGGGGTAGGCCGAGAGCCCGGTCGGCGGCGTGATCAGGTGTGCGAGGTTGGGCAACTGCCCGGCCGTCAGCCCGGTTGCGCGCAGATGGAGCGTGACGGTGAGCGGATTGCCGGCATGCGCACGCAGGGTGGCGGGGCTCCAATGCGCGGACAGGGTGACCTGCCGGGCCGGCAGCCAGTAACTGCCCGACTGGCCTGCCGGCCGCGGCCGCACCGACAGCACGATTGGATTGCCGCGCACTTCGATCGGCCGTGTGCTTTGGACCAGTTGGCCGAAGAAACCGCCGAAGCCGCCGTTCCAGGGAGAGGTGCTCCGCGTCACGGCGACCTGCCCATCGAGCACCGGGCCGGCCAGACGCACCGTGCCACTGCGCAGCGGAAACAGCACGTAGCGGCGCGTGATGACTTGATAGGATCGACCGCCGCGCGTCGTGCTCGCGTATTGGTCGGTGCCGATCTGTTTCACCAGGGCCGCCCCGTGTCCGGAGAAATCCAGGGTGCCGCGATAAAGCTGCTCGTCCGTGAAAATCTGAATGGTCAGCCGTACCTGCGACTGCACATACGGACGTGCCGGCGCGACGTGACTGACGATGAAGATTCCGGGAGGCGCGGACGTGCCGCCGCCTGGCGCCGTGGCCGAGCTCGAGCCGGATACGGTGAGCGTCAGTGCCGGACTGCGCTGCCCATCCCAGGCGATCGGCGGGATCGTCAACCGGCCCGCGTGCTTCGGCGCCAATGTCAGCTCGACTTCCGTGCTGTCCGCGCTGCCGCCGGTGCCGATCTGGACGCTAGTGCTGGAACTAGTGCCCAGGATGTCGAAATCCCGGCGCAGCGGCGCCAGAGCCGGTTCGCTGGTGGTCAGACCGTCGTACCGCAGTGTCAACTGAACGGTGCTGCCCGATGTGACCTGCGAGCTGCTGAGCTGCGCTG